>JBAQFY010000232.1:0-2646 GCA_049287505.1 Sedimentisphaerales bacterium
CAAAATAGGCCAGGCTGCTCGCAATGAGCCGTAATAAACGTGGGTAAGGATGCTCAAGAAGAAAAAGTTTTGAGTAACAGAGAATTTATTTTTTGCCTTCTTGCTCTTTATAGGTGACAAGGTCAGGTAACTCGCCGCGATGCGTCGCAGCGGGTCGGCAATCAATAAATAGAATTGGTATAACTACTCACAATCATATTTGCGAATACGATTCCAGACGCAGGATTATGTCGGTAACGTTTGACAAGGTCAAACAATCGGCAATCAATAAATAGAATTGGTATAATGGTTGATTTGCAAAGTTCTGTGAGTGTTTCATGATACTTCGGCACACTTCGACAAGCTCAGTCGAGCCGAGTTGTCATTGCCAGCTTTTCACTTCGCTCAGAGCCCATCCTGGGTGGAACGATGGGGCAAACTCCGCAAAGTATCTGTATCAGAGAACTCAATTATCTATATGTCTTAATTGTTGAAATCTTTCATTAATTAGTATAGGACTAAATTAGTCCTATACTATTTTTAGACGAAATGACAGTTTCTATTGTAGCTAAAACAGAGCTTTAAACAAGTGGAGCGAAACATTAGTTTTTGCAAATGTGTCTGCCAAGAACATCTGTATGAGGGTAGTACGCTGTGTTACTATCGGCCACGTCTATCATACAGACCGGCTCATCAACGCAGGCACCGTGGATGTATCTGCGCAACAGGTCGATGTCTCTGTGCTTTGATTTCTGAAATCATTCATTAATTAGTATAGGACTAAATTAGTCCTATACTGTTTTTTAGACGTAATTGCAATTTCTCGCTATTTGTGGGCAGAACGAGAGTTTAAAATCAGCAAAGCATCCGGCTCAGGAAGCCCGCCTTCGGCCAGCCTTCGGCGGGTCAGGAGCAAGGCTCAGCCGAGAACATTCGGCCGGTTCAAGAATATATAACAACAAATAATAGGGTGACGAGGCGATTTTGCGAAGAAGATTTAATAAAAAATGTGGAACATCAGATACGATAAAACTTTAACGAATCCTTCAAAACCGTCTTCATTTTATACTTCCATTACAGCTTCCGTTAAGTTATTATTATTTGGGTCGGCGATGTTTTGTGTCTCCTACCCATAATTTACATAATCAATGTGATGCTAACAAGCTATGTTAAAAGGAACAAAACTATCTCGGTGGTTGCTAATCCACATTTTGTTCTGTGTCTTAGTCGTTATTTCTACTGTCTATGCGGATGACCAGCAGCAGTGGGGCCAGAGATATTCACGGAACATGGTCTCGGATGAAACCGGCCTGCCTGAAACCTTCGACCCGGCCACCGGCGAAAATATTAAGTGGGAGGCTCCATTAGGTACAGAGACCTATTCGACCCCCATAGTTAGTGGCGGCAGGGTGCTGATTGGCACAAATAACAACAGGCCGCGCGACCCCCGACACAAGGGAGACCGCGGCGTTCTATTATGCCTGGATGAAAAAGACGGCAGCCTTTGCTGGCAGCTTGTAGTTCCCAAGCTAATACCAGCCGTTTATCGGGATTGGCCAAGCTCAGGTATCTGTTCGCCGCCTACTGTCGAAGGAAACAAAGTTTATATCGTAAGCAATCGTGGAGAGGTGATGTGCCTTGACCTCAACGGTCAGACCAACGGCAACGATGGACCATACCGGGACGAAGGCCTGCACATGACACCGCAAAACGCCGAACCTCTGGAAGTAACAGAAACAGATGCCGACATCATTTGGCTGTTCGATATGCAGGATAGTGCAGGTGTACACCAGCACGACGCTGCCCATTGCTCGATTCTCTTACACGGCCGGTACTTATACATCAACACAAGCAATGGTCTTAACGACAAACACAAATATATTCCCGCACCCGATGCCCCGAGTTTAATTGTGCTCGACAAAACAACAGGGCGGCTTGCAGCTCAAGATGCCGAGCACATCGGCCCTCGGATTTTCCATTGCACCTGGTCATCGCCCGCTCTGGGCCAGGCAAACGGCCGGACGCCCGTATTCTTCTGCGGTGGCGACGGTGTCTGCTACGCCTTTGATGCGTTAAGGTCTGCTTCAGAGCCACCGGAAGTACAGAAACTGAAAAACGTCTGGCGGTTCGATTGCGACCCTACTGCCCCAAAAGAAAATGTGCACCAATACATTGGAAATCGCCGGGAAAGTCCAAGTAATATTAAGAGTATGCCGGTGTTTCACAAAGGTCGAGTGTATGTTACGCACGGAGGTGATATCTGGTGGGGCAAGGAACAGTCCTGGCTCAAGTGCATCGACGCCACAGGGACCGGCGACGTTATAAATTCCCGTGAGATTTGGTCTTACCCACTCAACAGCCACTGCTGTTCAACACCCTCTGTTCATAATGACCTGGTCTTTGTTGCCGATTGCGGGGGATATATACACTGTGTAGATGCCAAGACTGGAAAACCTTACTGGACACACGAGACCGGAGATGAAATATGGGCTTCCACGCTTGTGGCCGATGGAAAAGTCTATATTGGCACACGACGAGGGAATTTCTGGATATTAGCCGCCAACAGGAACAAGAAGATTATCAGCTCGATTAAGTTAGACAGCCCTATTCACGGCTCACCGGTCGCCGCCAACGGCGTGCTGTATATTGCCACAATGAAAAAACTCT
>JBAQFY010000233.1:0-31608 GCA_049287505.1 Sedimentisphaerales bacterium
TTACAGAAAAAAAGATGATTTCGTAGTCCGAATAAACAAACCCAATTCAAACCCAATTTCCCAAAGGGTAAAATTGATGCAAATTGTGTATTTACAAAGGATTATGAAGAAAAATGCGGCTAAGGGCTATGAAAAAACAAAGCCAAAACAAACCCAATTGCCGAAAGGTCAAAATTGATGCAAAGTGTGTATTTACAAAGGATTATGAAGAAATATGCGGCTAAGGGCTATGAAAAAGCAAACCCAAACAAACCCAATTTTACCTACCCCCAAAGGGGTAGAACAGAAGTCAGAAGTTAGAGTCTGTTCTCTTTTCTCTCTACTTCTGGTTGCCTTTGTACTTTTCCCAATAATCGGGCATAAGTTCTTTTACCTTGGCTTCGAGCTCCTGGTCGCTGATCGCAGTCAGACGACCATGCTCATCATACTGGTCGATGACCCAGCGAGCCAGTTTGTGTATTTTAATCTTATTGATTCTTTCTTCACCCTTCAGTCCGAAGAACTCGTTGATCCAGTGTACCACGCCGTCGGTACCGCTTTTGTCGGTGATAGCCACACGAGGCGGTCGGGCGAGCAGTTTTTCGGTGTCGAAAATATTATATATCTGCTCATCACGACGAAGCCCATCGGCGTGGATTCCGGCACGCGTAGTATTGAACGACCTGCCTACGAACGGATAGTTATCCGGTATTGGCAGACCAATGGAACGCATATAGTCGGCCAGCTCAGTGATTACCATTGTGTTAATTCCGCAGAGGTCACCCTTTAATGCGATGTACTCGAAAATCGCGCCCTCGAGAGGAGGATTTCCCGTGCGTTCGCCAAAACCGAACAACGTAGTGTTCACAATATCGCAGCCGTACAACCATGCCGTCCCGCCGTTGGTATGTACTTTGTGGAAGTCATTGTGTCCGTGCCACTCCAGGCGGTCGCTCGGCACACCACATTCGCGGTTTAACTTGTAGATAAGTTTCGGGATGCTTCTGGGCAGCTCAGCGCCGGGATAGCTGATTCCAAAACCCATAGTGTCGCAAAGACGAATCTTAACAGAAAGCTCTTCGGGCACCTGGCTGCTCATTTCCATAAGCCGCTCAACAAACGGAAGGACAAACCCATCGATATCCGCGCGTGTCAAATCTTCGAGGTGGCAGCGAGGACGCACACCTTCCTCGAAAGCCGCCTCCACAACTTCGCAATAGCTGTTCATACATTTGGCCCGGCTGCGGAATTTCAGCTTCTGGAATATATGGTAGTCCGAGCAGCTTGTGAGCATGCCGGTTTCTTTCAGCCCGGCTTCTTTGACCAGACGAAAGTCTCCTTTGATCGCTCGAATCCAGCCGGTGCACTCAGGGTATTTATGGCCCAGCGCGCGGCATCGGTCAAGCGTTTCTCGGTCATTCTTGGTATAGAGGAAAAACTCAGTCTGCCGTATCACCCCATTGGGGCCGCCAAGACGGCTCATCAGGTCGTAAATGTGAACCATCTGGTCAATAGTATAAGGCGGACGAGCCTGCTGACCATCACGGAAAGTCGTATCGCTAATGAAAATGTTCCTGTCTTTAACAGCCCCGAAATCAAACTCTACTGCTTTGCCGTCGATATTTTCAATCACCTGTCCTTCAAAACGAATCAATGGGGGTAAGCTGTACGGATAGGTATCCTCCAGCAAGTTCGGTTGCTTAACATCCACTAAAGGGTGATGTTTTTTTGCCCTGTTCATTGTATGTCCTTTCATCCTTTGTGTTACAGGCTATTGCTCCACGTCAACGCCCTGTTCCTTGCAGACCTCGGCAATGAATTCGATTGCTTTGCCAACGGTTTCCACCGAGAGGGCGGCGTCTTCGTCCATTTCAATGCCGAACTCTTCTTCGAACATAGCCACCAGCTCGATGGACTGTACGCTTTCGGCTCCTAAGTCAGCGGTGAAACTGTCTTCTAATTGGATTTCGTCCGGGTTTAGTTTCAAAACCTGTGCGGTTACTGCTTTAACACGTTCTTCTATTGTTGCCATTGCTCCACTTCCTATTCTCTATCGGGTTAACATTTCTCTTCGGCCTTTTTTAATGGCCTGGTTTCTCATCGGAGCCGTCATATCAAATACGGCGTCCCACATAGTCTGCTCGACTTCTGTCCACCGGCAGTTGCGACGGCTCATTGCCATTTTGGCCGTCTCATATAATTTTCCCTTGCCAAATCCTTTTGTCACGACACCCTCAATGAACCACGCAAACGACGGTATAAACTTCGGTAACGGCTTACCTGTGCCCATAATCAGAGCCATCGGCCCGACATAAGAGCCTGTATTAAACAACGTCCCGATTGACGTCTTAACGTGGTCTCCAATGAGAGAGCCGACTTTAACCGAGCCGGTATCGATTGCCCGCCGCCCATCCAACATCACCGAGACGGTGGAGTAGTCATTTTTCAGGTCGCTGTTGGTCGTAAACGCCCCCAGGTTAACCCACTCGCCTACATACGCATGCCCTAAAAAACCGTCGTGATATTTATTCGAATGTCCGTGGATAATCGACTCTTCCACCTCACCCCCAACCCGGCAGAAAGGCCCGATTGAATTACCCTCACGGCACTTTGCACCGAGCAGGATTGTGTTTTTTCCAATGTAGCAGGGCCCTTCAATACGAGTGAAAGGATGTATCTCTGCGTCCTCGTCGATATAGACCGGGCCGTGCTCAGTATCAATAACCACCATCGGATGCACTATTACGCCTGAGGCAATATAGACATCCTTTTTGCTGCCCCGGATTGCGTTTGGTTGCTCCACAGTACCTTCAATTCCGTTTCGTCCCGCTGCCGCAAAGTCAGCCGTGAGCTGCTCGGCATTGGCCAGGAACAGGTCCCAGATGTACCGCCATGTCGGCAGAGCAGACCTGACGTTGGGCAGTTTTGCCTTTGCTGCGGCTATGAACTTACCGACCTCATCTGTCGGCAGCTTGGCAAGGTCATCTTTGGCGATGCGGGCATACAGCACGCTGCCTTGTTCATCCAGCCCGACCTCACTAGGGCCGTTGACCGCTACATCAAAGCTTTCGGCCTTGACCCGCGGGTCCACGACAAGCAGGTCATCGCCGTCCAGGACGGATGAATCGTTGACTGGGCTGGAGGCGGATTCGGCCTTTGCGCGATATGAATCTGCCATATAATCAGGCACGAAATAGGCCAAATCACTTGCCCCGATTTTGGCAATTAGCTTTTGACCAAGTGAGTTAAAACCGCATCGAAGCTCCCAGAGGGGGCGATTTAACGCCAGGGGGTAAAAGTTGCCTCTAATCTCATTGGGGCTGTCAAGCAGAATTAATCGCATAAATCTATTCCTTTGCCCGCACCTGTGCTACCCGCACAGAAAACGCGGGTACAGGTGGTTTCCCGCAAAGCGGGTTCCCTCCCACAGCACGAACATCCGTCCAAAAAGTTACCTTTATTGATACAGTTGAGTTAGGACACCTACCTTAGCCCATATAGCCATTTGCCCTTCCCTGTCAATCGATAACAATCTGCCACTTGCAGACTGAGCTGAAAAAATCATACTGAATGATATAAATCGTGTCAACTTTTTTAAATGGACTTGGCCATCCCTATCGGGAGAGCGGTAATTTTTGACGGTATGGCCGCTGCAAATAATCGGTTGCACCTTGCAACCAAAAATGGTAATATAGTGCTTTGTCAAGCGTGCTTTGAGAGCTGTCATTCCGCACTTGATGCGGAATCCAGTACCATCAGTAAGTCTGGATTCCCGCTGGAGTTTATCCCGCACACGATGCGGGGCGGGAATGACAAACCATCATTTGAGCCTTGACAGAGCAATAGTATGCTTTGCAGGAAATAAATAGTAGAGGTATGTAGAAATATGAAACGACAGCGCACCACAATAATAATGTTAATGGTCCTTTTTGTTTTGGTACCGTCGTCGGCGTTTGCCTGTTCAGTGCCGGTTTTCCTATACGCAATGGAAAGATGGCCGGCGGATTATTATGAGGCGGCCTTCATCCATCGAGGTCAGTTGACAGAAGACGAGAAACAGCTCCTAAATGAGCTGCGACAGGAAGATAACGAGAGGGACCCCGCAAGGCGGGAACCCACAGAAGCCTTCCTGAACTTACGCATTTTGGAAGTGGATATTGCCGCTACAACGGACGAGAAAGTTAAGAGTCTTCTATTAACGAACGAATCCGGCAGAAATGCCGGACCGGAGATATTGCCGGTTCTTGCTCTCTGGTATCCGTCGGCAAGAGGTCGGACGCCCCCTGTTTGGCAGGGCCAGCTCACGCCCTCAACGGTAGCGGCTTTGCTTCAGTCCCCGACACGTCAAAAGCTGGCTGAGCGTTTGATTGAAGGCCAGACAGCGGTATGGATTTTCGTCGAGTCGGGTAATGCTAACAAAGACAAAGCAGCTCTTCGACTGCTCGAACAAGAGCTTGAAGCGGCAGCTCGGGAACTAAAAGAAGAGGCCGAGTCTGTTCCTGACGAGTTTGCGGTGCCCGAAGTAAAGTATGAATTTTCTACTTTTTCTGTTTCGCGTTCTGACCCCAATGAGCGTATTCTTCTGACCTTGTTGCTGAACAGCGAGCCGGACTTCGATGAGTATCCGAATGAGCCTGTCATCTTTCCCGTATTTGGGCGAGGCCGGGTCCTTTATGCACTGATTGGGGATGGTATCACAACGGATAATATTCGAGAAAGCATCGCTTTTTTAGTCGGACCCTGCGGCTGTGAAATCAAAATGATGAGTCCGGGTGTGGATTTACTTCTGGCCGCTAACTGGGACGCAGCCGCGATGCGGTTCTATGAGGAGTTCTACGAGACATACAACCAGGTGCCGGAACTGACGGGTGTAATGCCGGAAGCACGGCTTCAAGAAAATCTCAAAACAGAAGAAAAAGAAATTGTAAATTCTCCGGAAGGCGATGTCTTAGCTTCTGTGGATGGGCCAACTTCTATCAACGACATAAAAGTCAATGGGGTCGAAGTCAAAGAAAAAAAACTTCTTGGATTAGGCGTTATGGGAGCAACCGGAGTAATGCTGGCGATTATCGCGGCGGTGGTTGTCTTAGGAAGTGTGGCTCTAAGCCCGCGCAGAAAGGGGCGCCTATGACGATTTGGAAGCTGGTGACCAGCGAAATCCTGCATCGCAAGATGAACTTTGCACTGAGTGTGCTGTCGGTGATAGTGGCCAGCGCTTCATTCATCGGCTCTGTTACACTTTTACGAATCCATGACCTCCGGACAGACCGGATACTACAGCAAAAACAGGACGAGTTAGCCAAAAGAATGGCTGAGCTTACGGATGACATGCGGAAGGCTATGCTCAAACTCGGTTTTAACATTGTCATTCTGCCTAAAGACCAGAATCTGGCTGACTGGTATTCGGACGATTACGCGTCGAAGTATATGCCGGAAGACTACGCGCACCGGCTGGCGGATTCCGGAATCGTTACGGTGCGTCATATTCTTCCCAGCCTACAACAGAAGATAGAGTGGCCCGAACGAAAGCGCAAGATCATTTTGATGGGCACTCGTGGCGAAGTCCCGGATCTGCACAAGAACCCCAAAAAACCGCTGGTGCAGCCGGTACCGCCGGGAACTATTAGTCTGGGTTATGAGCTTCATCGAAGCCTGGACTTGAAGGTCGGTGAAAAGATTAAATTAATGGGAAAAGAGTTTACAATACATGCCTGTCACGAAGAGCGTGGGAACAAGGATGATATTACAGCCTGGATTTACTTGGCCGAAGCCCAAGAATTGCTGGATAAAAAGGGGCTGGTCAACGCCATTCTGGCGCTGGAATGCTTGTGTATGCCAGATGTGTTGCCGATAATACGCAATGAGATCTCGGCCATCCTTCCGGGCACACAGGTTATCGAACGGGGCTCCCAGGCCTTGGCGCGGGCCGAAGCCCGTACCAAAGTCGAAAAGGAAGCTCAAGTTGCTATCGAAAAAGAAAAACTGGGCAGGCAACACCTCAGGACTGTTCGCGAACGCCTTGCGTCCATACTGACACCTGTGATTGTAACGGCTTGCGCAGTATGGGTAGCACTATTAGGATTTACGAACGTCCGCTCAAGACGAGAAGAAATCGGAATCCTGCGAGCACTTGGGGTCTCTGCCAGAGGTATTCTGGCCATGTTCCTCTCCAGACATATTCTGGTCGGCGTATTAGGCGGGGCGTTGGGCTTTTGCGCCGGCGTGCTGGCGGCAGTTTACTTTAGCGCAGCTCTCGAAGGCACATGGATATGGATAACCGGTACGGACCTTTCTATGGCTGGTTTACTGGTGCTTTCTGTCGGAGGAGCCGCTGCTCTGGCCGTTATAGCCGGGTGGATTCCCACTATGATTGCAACTCGACAGGACCCGGCGGAAGTATTGAGAGAAGAGTAAACTGTGCAAGACACAAAAGATAGAATGTCGAATGACAAATATCGAATAATGAACGTTGAAAATGGGTGTTCCAAATTCGATATTCGAAATTCAAGTCTGAGGTCTTGAGTCTGAAGTCTGTGGTTTTGATATAAGAATGCTTGAGTTCAAAAATATCAGTAAGTGGTTTAATGGACCGGAAGGTAAGGTAACGGCTCTCGAAGGCGTTTCCTTATCCGTCTCGACGGGAGAATTTGTAGCGGTGCGTGGTCCGAGCGGCTGCGGGAAGACAACACTACTACTAACGGCCGGTGGTCTGCTCAGACCCAACGCCGG
Source organism: Sedimentisphaerales bacterium (assembly GCA_049287505.1). Lineage (GTDB taxonomy): Bacteria > Planctomycetota > Phycisphaerae > Sedimentisphaerales > Anaerobacaceae > NIOZ-UU13. Next base: position 6,709 of record JBAQFY010000233.1, read on the forward strand.
CCAGGTCAGCCTGGATGGCCATGACCCATATGCGCTCAGTTCCGAGATGCGAAGCAAGATGCGAGCACGTATGATTGGGTTCGTATTTCAGCAATTCCACCTGATTCCATACCTGACGGTACGGCAGAACATACTGGCTCCTTCGCTTGCTCTTCCGGCTAAAGAATCCGACCAAAGAGCCCAGGAGCTCGTTAGTCGTTTTGGACTTGATGACCGCGCCGGCCATGTTCCGGCTCAGCTAAGCACAGGCCAGAGGCAGCGTACGGCGCTGGCCCGTGCTCTCTTGAACAAGCCGAAAATTATATTAGCCGACGAACCTACAGGAAATCTGGACGAAGGCAATGCTGATATTGTGTTCGGCTACCTCACTCAATATGTCGCTGAGGGTGGATGTGTGCTGCTCGTTACTCACGATGTCAGGGCGGCCACACACGCCACCCGCGCCTTGCAAATGGTTGACGGGCGACTAATTGAGTAAGACTAACACCACATCACTAAACAAAGCAGCAACCGTAAGCACTATGTGATTAATTGGTTATCCGGAAAGTGCCTAAAGTGAGCTAATTATTCAGGCTATCAGGCCATCAGGTTACCAGGTAGTGGCTATCAGAGTACCAGGTTATCAGGTTAAATGCACAGCATGAATTTGTCTTTTCCTGATACCCTGATATACTGGTAATTTGCTTCCTGATTTCCTGATACACTGATATCTCTATTTCAGGCACTTTAGGCACTTCAAAGTTTAGTTCACTTATTCTACTCACTACTGGCCTCATCCATTGCGATTTGTATCATCTCTATACGGAAGATTTTTTTCGCGTCGTATAAAGCGAGCAACAAACTTGCTGTTCGGCTTGTCCAGCAGCTCATCAAGATGACCGACCTGCTGCAGGATACCATCGTTTAAAATAGCAGCCCGGTCGGCTACAGTAAATGCCTCTTCCAGATTATGACTCACATGGATAGTAGTCAGGCCGAGCCGTCGTTGAATGTCCAACAGTTGTAGGCAGACCTCTTGTCGTGTAACCTCATCCAGAGCGCAGACCGGCTCATCCAGAAGTAAAATTTTCGGCTGCAGAACCAGTGCCCGCGCCAAGGCAACACGTTGTTTTTCACCACCACTGAGACCGTGGATTCTGCGTGTCAGCAACTGTTGGATATCCAGAAGCTCTGCTGTCTCGGTAATTTTCGCTTGTATCTCTTTGTGTTGATAACCGTGGACGCGTAAGCCAAAGGCGATGTTTCGCTCAACGGAAAGATGTGGAAAGAGGGCGTAATCCTGAGGTACATACCCGACACCCCGAGCACGTGGTTCGAGGTTGGTTACGTTTTGTCCATCAATGTATATGCGTCCCGAATCAATCTTTTTTAGACCGCAAAGGCACTCCAGAAAGACAGTCTTACCCGAGCCGGGCGGCCCTAACAGGATAAAGTATTCTCCCCTCGCTATGTTGAGGCTCAAGCGCTGCAACCGGAACGTGCCAATACGAAAAGAAATTTCTTCGGTACGAATCATAATTTCGCCTGGGTCGAACCGCCGACAAGGCGAATGCATGTTACCGCAATCAAGGCTACAAAGATAAGCAGCAATGCTATCGCCAGCGCTACTTCAAGATTACCTACTGATTGTTCGAGAAATATAGTAGTGCTCAAAACTTCGGTTCGGCCGCGGAAAGAGCCGACAAAAATCAATAACGGCCCGAAAAGCCCAAACGCACGGGCCCAGGTTAAGATACCGCCGGCGATAATGCCGTTCCGGGCCAAAGGCAGACAAATACGGCGAAAACTGCCCCACTGTGTGCAGCCCAAGGTCAAGGCCACATTCTCATAACGCCGGTCAACATCATCAAAAGCGGTCTTGGCCGAGCGGATAGCAAGACTTGCCGCAGCTACAAACTGACACAGCACGATGCCTTTAGGCTGAAAAACAAACTCAATACCCAGGTCTTCCTGTATCCATCGGCCGGCGCTCGTCTGCGAAAAAAACACTAACAGCGTTAGACCAACTACCAGCGGAGGAAATACTACAGGCAAATCCACAATAGCATCAACCAGGATGTGGCCGGGAAACCGAAAGCGACTTAACGAATACCCCATAGGCACTGCAAAAAGCAGCGCTATCAAGGTTGTAGCAAAACTCGTCCAGATACTCATCCAAAGAGCGTGCCGGATAAATTTGGAGGCCATAACCGTTAGGACAGCTTTTTTATCAACGTAAAAAACATCCGTAACAATCAGCGTCAAGATAAAGATAATAAAGACAGAAACGAAGAAAAATGCCGCCGCAGAAAACACGCGGTCACGCCAACCTCTTATGGGAGTGTCCATAACTGCTTTCATTGCCAACCCAGAGATGCAAACACGCCCCATTTGTCAAACTCATAATACAACATATACCCCATGCAGAGTATTACAATCAGTGTTACAAAAATGCCGAGCATTTTGGTCAAAGCCGGCTTGAGGTTTGCTTCGGCATGGATGTAACGCTTGAGGATAAAATACACAACCACCGTAACAATAGCTGCCGCCAAAAAAGCAAAGGTTTGTTTTGCATACCATCCCTGTGAGGGAACGCCTCCTTCTTTGACCCATTTCCAGGCATGTTCCAAAGGATAATAGCGCGGCAGCTTAATGTGAAGCCACATAGAAAAGAAGTAGAAAAAGGCGGTCATAGCTGAGAAAACAGAACAGATGATGTAAGTGATATCTGATTTCTTCATTACCAGGAGCCCCTCAGAAAAACCATAACATCAAGCTTTAATTATTAGGTCAGGGAGTAACATCAGGAAAACAGATATTCTGATGCAACACTCTCCAGTTCCAGAACTGGTACTGAAAATACGGACAGTCCTGTTACTGCTTTGGTACTTCATTCGTTGTACCTCCACGCTCAACCGAGCTCACATTTTGCTGACTTGTCAGACTGTCGGCAGGAACCACTTTTTCCCGTTTTAGTGAGGCAGTAAACATTTTTACGGCCACTATTACCAGGAAAATCGCAAATACCTTCTGCAATACACTGCCAGGCAACCTGCCAACCAACTCGGTTCCAGCCAATACACCGGCCAAAGCACCTAAAACAATCAATGCAATAATCGCTGCATTCATCTCAATTTCGGGATTCTTCCAGTACCGGATTGCCCCAATTAATGCCATAGGTACCATCACTGCCAAAGCTGTTCCCTGGGCAGACTTTTGCTCAAAACCGCAAAGCAAGACAAGCGCGGGAATAATTACTGTTCCGCTACCCAGTCCCAGAGTACCGCTAACGATACCTGCACCAATACCCAACAAAATAAAAACCCACCATGGATTGGACAATTGGCCTATCATAATCAATCTCCAAAATATTTGTCACTGGTTTTAATGTCTCTTTTTTATCGCAGGGATTATAGTCAGTTACATTGCTGTTTGCGATACAAATATTTGCAAACAGCTCTGCAATCCGTCAAGTTGTTACGCAGAATCTGATTCAGGCCAAAAGCATACTTAAAGATAAGATTCCCTCCAATTACAGCTAAACCGGTTTTATTGTGGAGGCGTGGTTCGGTAGCTATGTTTCTCAAAAATTCCCCGGCCTGTCTCAGAAGTAACGAAATCTACGAACCTCTCAGCCAGCTCTTTATGTTTTGTGAATTTCAGCACACCTATATCGACAGTGGAAATCACATTTTTCTCAAGAGCGATAGGTATCTCGTCTCCGTACTTGCTGTAGTATCGTGCCATTGCGTCCCAGACGATAACCGCATCGAGAGCTTTTGCCTGTATTTGCATACCCAGCTCATTGACGGTAAGAGATTGAAATATTAGATTTTTCTCGATGTCTTTCCAGGTGATGCTGTTCTTTGCGAGTATTTGTTTGGATGTTCTGCCGATAGCGCAGGCGCCCGGGTCACCAAGACCCAGCTTTATACCGGGCTTGAGCAGGTCTTCTAATCCGGAGATTTTTTTTGGATTGCCCTTCTGTACGAGGATGGTCGGAATCCAGTAGCAAACCGAGCGCCGGGAAAGAATCATATCTTCTCGGGCTGCTTGTTCAACATAGTGTTTGTCGCCGGGCATATAGAGGTCGCCCCGTCGGACAAGTTTTATTTTTGACAAGAGCACTTCGCTGCCGGCATAATCCGGAGCGACCTTAACACCATACTCTCGCTCAAAAATCTCAATTAGCTCATCCACCGGCGGGCGAATGCCTGCCCCGCAATAGAGTAGTAATTCTCTTACCTGGGAATCAGAGTCTTCTGATTTTTTAGCCTTACATCCGCAAAGCAGCACGCCCACAGCAACAATTACAATTATTGTAACCTTTTTCAATTTGTTCTCCGGTTCTGTTATTTTACATAGCCATACTCAGCGAAAATCCCGGGTCCTCTGGTTCGGGCAAATTCAATGAACTGTTTAAGCAATTCGGGCTCTTTGGAATAGCTCAAGCCAATAATATGCACGCGAATTTCCTCATCGTATTCATAAGGCGTCCGAACAACCTCCACACTGTCACGGAATGTATGGGCCACGCCGTTCCACATAATGACCGCATCTACCGCCTGGGTTTTCAGAAAGTTTCCCAAAGTGCTGTGTCCTTTTGTTAAGCGGTTCTCGACGTTTTTCATAACCGCCTCTTTTATGCCCTTCTTGTCTAACAGCGCAAAGACCATTTCGCCGCAGGTGGAATACTGGGGGTCGGTAAGAGCTACTTTAAGCCCGGGCCGTGTTAGGTCTTGAATACCGGTCAGTCCTTTCGGATTGCCTTTCTGCACCGCCAGTACCGGGGCCACAAAACCTACATGGACATAATCCGCCAGGGCGTTGGCATCAGCAACGTAATCAAGGTACGGGTCGTGGGTAACAAGAATATCACCTTTTCGGCCGGCCTTGACAAGAGGCAAAAAATCCTCACTGCCTGCAACCGTTGTAGTAACTTTAATGCCCGTTTTGGCGGTGAATTCCAAATATAATTGTTCCATTGGTTGGGGGAATGAGCTGCCACATAAAATTACCAGTTCCCCGGGCTTATCCCCTGTCCCTTTTTTGCTGCAACCGACCACTGCCAACGTACAAAATAAGCCGATTAGCAGCAGAAATAAAACTGTATTGGACGGACAAACATGTTTTCCTCGCATTTGCCTAATCTCCTTCTGGAAATTATGTGTATCGGCCTGGTATTTGCAACTGAATATTGCTGACCTTTACTTCGGTCTCTGAACTCTGGAGACCTTAACCCAGCACCTCGACAGAAAAAATGTTCTCGCATTGCGGAAAACACATAGTGAGCTTGACTTCTTTCTTTCTTATTCAGCGATATCTGTCTCTTGGTTGTTTATAGACTCGGTCGACATGACCGTCCAGGAAGTTCACGTTGACACCACCTTCTGTTTGTCCCGGCTTACGGCCATGCGGGAAGATACCCTGTTTGCGGAAAAAGTCGCATACCACCCAAATCTCCGCGGGACTCGCATTAGTGCACTGACGATATCGCTCATCCTGGATGGCGCTCTTACTTGTTTGGCCAAGCCAATCTCGATGAGCCTCCATTCCGTGCAAAGTCAACTGCCGCGGCAGGAAGTAGGTGGGATCTCGCCATGTACCTCCATCCAGCTCTTGTTTGTTGGCGCGGAAACTCCAGTAAATGTATGTAACATTGCCGATAATGCGGTTTTGTGGCGTGTCAATCACAGAGTCCACACCTCCAGGAGGCACGCCCCCATTAGGGTCGTTCGCAAACTGCTCTAAGAATTTGGCTTGCGGACAATAGAAAGCTTTTATCAAGCCGTCATCTCTATAAGCATTAAGCTTCTGCAGTAAACCACGGTGAGGATTATGTTCGGTTGCCTCCAGCGGATAACGGTTATTTCTGTCGTCATTGGCATACATGATCAGGGCAAGGTTAACCTGCCGAAGGTTACTAAGACAAGACGTTTCATTGGCTCTAAATCGCATCTTGTGCAAAACAGGTACCAGTATCCCCATCAGTAAGCTGATAATAGCAATGACTACTAATAGCTCGATTAAGGTAAAGCCTGCTTTCGACCGATTGCAATCTTGCTTTTGACTCATTACTTCATCCTTCACTTTTCAATGCACGTTTGCTTCGGGTTTACTAAATTCGACCCAAATCCCATAGTTGACATTTTCACTGCCCGGCGGTTTCGGTATATCAATGCGGTAGTCTTTGATTCCCAGCTCATTCATAATACTGTATAGTTCATCAGCTTTTTTTCCCACATCATATTTCATTTTTTTGCCCTGTTTTGCACGTATCTTTTCTGCCGTTTCAACAGGCAGATTTCTCGAAAAGCCCCGTCCAATGTAAGCCACCGCGCCTGGTTTGAGCACGCGATATATCTCGCTGAACGCTCGCACCTTATCCTCCCAGAAGTGGTAAGAACCCCTGGAAACGATTATATCCGCATAATTATCGCGAAAAGGAAGATTATGGGCATCGGCAAAGATAGCGCTCACTCGGTGCCCAAAACCGTTTTCCTCCGCTTGTCTGTAGAAATTTGGAAAGAAATTCGGATTGATGTCGGCATTGATCCAGTGCATTCGTGTGCGCTTGCACAATTCGACAATGAGCGTGCCGGGACCGCTTCCTAAGTCTATCCCGATACCATCTTTTTTGCTCAAGTCGAAATCTGAAACTATCTGCCCTGCTAAAGGGGCATATACGGGCGCTAATGTCTTACGGCTGGTTCTTATCATACCAAGTGCATTTTGTTCGGTATATTTTTCGTCCGAAGGTAACGACAGAGCCTTACCGTTGAAGCATCCTGCTCCAAAGAGGAGGAATATTAGGACAAGCAAATGAAATTGATATAATATTTTCACCATCAAACTAATCTCCACTCAAGATTTTGACATCAGCTACATAATCTGGGTACCAGGTATTTACGACGACAAGATTACCCTTTCACCTCACTTTGACCGGTTGCCAAGACTTTTTGACCAAAGCATAGAATCTGTCCGTCTTCAAGACTCACTACAACACGGCCGTCTCGGTCAACAGCCAGACCCCAGCTAACCGGAGCCGATGGCACGGCTTCAGACCACATAACTCCACCGTCTTTAAGATTCAAGGCGACGATCTCAGATTTGTTTGCTATCACCACAGCATTGCCGCAAACCGCTAAAGCAACGCAGTCTTTACAATCATAACTCCACAAAGGCTTATCGTTAATGCCAATCCTTTTCCAATCAATGTTGAACCGATTTCCCGGCTCCGCCATCTTTTTTCTTAACAACTCCCTGTCAATGTTGTCGAAGCATAAAACCTTTTTGTTGTTTTGGCTGCTTACCCAAACAATGTACCGGCCCCCGTTCGAGGTCAGAAAAACTTTGTTGAAAACGGTGTTGTCAAATACATCATATTTCGGGTGTGCGTAAAATGGCTTGCCGCAGGCCACGACCTCGTCTGCGAGCAGAGAAAGCTCCCAGCCGCGAGGGCTTTGCGACTGACAATTTGCCAGCGGTTCTGGGTCGTTAAGGCATTTCCCATCTGAAATGTTATAAACAGCCGGCGAAAGAGATGTGCCGCTGGCTAAGTAGAGCTTGCCGTCGTGAAGTAGCTGATGGCCCTGCACGCTCACTCCGGTACGGGCCTGCCGGTCAAGATGACCTGATGTGTTGTTCTGCCACTTTATCCGGCCTGTTGCGGCATCAAGTGCATAGACATAAGTGCCATCATAATTAACGATGCCGGCAGCAATATAGGCGATTCCGTCTTCGACCAACACTCCGCTTGCGACCGGCCAGGTGGACAGCAGTGAGCCATATACAGGTATTTTGCGCTCTGCCGGAGCTGCACGAAACCGCCAGAGAAGCCGACCTGTCTGTGCCTCGAAGGCATAAATCCATCCATCGCCGGAACCCACCAGAGCACGACCCTGCAAGATAGTTGGCGGAAAACGAACCACCCCGCCAGTATAGGCCTTCCACTGCAACCGGCCGTTCACTGCATCCAGGGCCCGGACGATGCCGTCGGGACCGCTGGCAAAAACCAGTCCACCAACCGTAACCGGAGCTGTAGGAACAGAAGCTGTGGAATTGGGTTTTGTTTTTGGTTTAAACTGCCAGAGCAGTTTGGCTTTTTCAGGAATAGTTGCTTTTGTTGTTGCACTGCCGGTATTGTCTGCGCGGAATGTAGGCCAGTCAGCCGACGATTCGGTCAGGCTTGCGACCTTATTCAAATTCCCGGCGCCTTTCTCCAGACGTTCTGCTTCGGTTGCCGGTTGGGTAAAGTCAAATTCCCCTGCAGGTCCGAGGCAGGTGATTCCATAGAGCGTAAGCTGGCAATCACATACGGACGGCCAGAAGTATAACAAACCGTTGGCAATGGTGACGCCATCGTGACATTGAGGACGCATAGGTGAAATCCACTCCGGACGCCGGCTGGCTAAATCTAAACGCACCGAACCTCCGCTGGCACGGAAAAAGATGGCATCGGAAGAACCCGTCGGTCGGGTGCAGGCCCGGCGATTCGTACTAATCTCCGCCAATACGCGGCCTGTAAGGGGGTCAAACTTCTTACTTGGGTATTTGTCGATTTGGCCGCTTATGCCATACAGCCCGTCTTCTCGCAGGACCAACTGAAAGTTGCTATAGGAATCCTCCCAGAGGATATTCCCGTCTTCGGTGGAAACGGCAAGAAGCTTGCCAATCTGGGGGCCGGCAAAATACAAGGCCTTATCGCTGCACTGCAGATAGTTTGTAGTTCGCCAGTTGGTGCGCCAGTCCTGCCGGTTCAGATATGTCCCGAGTGACTCAAACAGCTCGGGTGCGTTGTCCGGATTTTTCCGCCAGACTACATTGCCGTTTTTTGCATTCAGACAGGTCAGATACGCTCCAAATCGAAAGATATAGATTCGTCCGTTTTTCATGCACATTGCCCGGCTGTCCACCGGCTCATCCTCTCGATAACTCCACAGCACATCTTTCGTCTTAGGGTCAATGGCCAGCACGTTGCGACTGAAACCCCACGGATGGGTTACGTACGCTTTCTCGCCGTCCTTGATACCGTCCGGCTGATTAAAGCCTTTAGAAATCGGATTCCATGGCCAGCCGTGTGCTTCACGGCGCCACCGCATTGTCGGGTCTCTTTGTTCCTGCTGGCCCATAAGCGCATAGAGCACACCGTCTTCCAGAGCCATCCACTTCCAAAATGTCCCACCGGCTTTTTCCACCGGCGGAATAATTTCGTCCTTCAATTGTCCTGTCGCCGTATCGATAAGCTTGCAGGACTTATCATCACCTACATACAAAGTTGTCGGTGTTGCAATCATTGTATTGCGATGTATCATCACACCTTCAGCAAGGTCCCGCTGCCAGAGCATCGTACCGTTGTAGCCGTTGAAAGCTACAAGCTTGTTAAGTAAAGGCTCTTCACGGGTCTTAAAGGCCACGTGTCCGAACGCCTTGAATGCACGACCCGCCGAAGCCACTGCAACCTGAGGCATCGGCGCATAGCGCGGCTCAGACAGAAAATGTGTTAGATAAGGCGCCCGAATGACTGTGTCCTCTGATTGCGGATTATTGTCCGGGCCATGATAAGGATGGCTCCAGTCATCCACTCCTTCAGGAAACGGCTTGACCAGGACTTTGCGCCCCAATAAGGCCTTTCCCTGGGGACGCAGCACCCGGAGCACTTCAGCTTCGGGCACCTCAAGCAGCGCAATAACGGCGTCTGCCAGATTGTCGGCTAAGTGCAATCTTGTAAACGGTCCCTCTTCCACGAAGATACGTGTCCCGTAAAAACCCGCCTCATCAACTATCCTGCGCGCTTTTTCGACGTCCTTTCCGCGCTGCAACTGCACATATATCAGCAGCTCACTATCCCGCGCCAGCTCCAGGGCAAGCTCGCACCCGCTGTCACCAAGCACTACACAGATTCCGCGAGTAACGTCGATTTTCTCGAGAATTGGCTGGCCCTGTTTTGCCATCGAGACAAGCGGAAAACAGAACAGAATACCAGCGACTGCTATCAATAAGCCTGCTCTTATCTTTCTCATTTTTTTCCCTTTCAAGAATTGCAAATAATACTGTTCATGCACTGAATAGGTTTTCGCAACAATGAAATTTTAATATGGGGACAGACCATTGTCAAAAAATTCTTTTAGACTTACCAATACTATTTTACAGATATTTATTTTTGGGGACTATCCGGAGAGGTTCTGGTTGAAATTGGTCTGGAGATTAAAAACAAAACCAATATTGAGAATCTTTTCGCTATTTCTCTGGCCAACGATAACATCGGATATATCTGCCATCGCCAGGGTTATGAAGAGGTAGTATGTGAGCCGGGACACGGAACAAATCTTACCGGGGGTGCCGGCGAGATTCTTACAGAACATGCCCTGAACATCACTAAACGGATGAATCCCGCCCGTCGAAGACGAGTCGGGATGAACCCCGCCCCTCAAAGAGGGGTCGGGGTGAAACAAAGCAAATAAGAGCCTTCTCAGGTTGCGGTATAGCGTATCCGACTATGCCAGTTTATCCCGATTCTCATAGATTTTCAATATGGCATCTGCTATGTCATCTATATCCTCTTTGGTTCCAAGAAGCATATTTTGAGTGAACCACACCGCCTCTTTGCAGAGCTGGTCGTTGTCGGGATAGTGAAGCTCTTGACGGTATCTATTCAATCTCTCTCTCGAATATAGTCTCTTATAACCTTCTGAATTTAGGGCTTCTTCAATTAAGCCATCTTTATATTGGGGGCCATATCCACTGCTGCAAGGAATGCCTTCCGCTCTTAGGGCCGAAAGAAATTTATCTCGCGGTAGGTTATTGAAGTGCTCCTTTTTATATCGGAACGGATACAAATGGTATGCCGCTCTGGTTACGCCTTCATATAATTTGTGAGGAAGAATACCGGGAATATCTTTGATTCTCGATGTCAGATAGCTGGCGTTCTCGCTACGCCTTACCGTATCATTCTCAAGTCGCTTCATCTGGGACATTAAGATAACTGCCTGGAATTCTTGCATTCGGCGGTTGCTTCCTCTTGTGGGGTAACCACTGGTTCTTTTTACACTTCCATACGGTCTGCCGCAGTTGTGGAAAGAGTAACATCGGTCCATAATTTCCTCATCATTTCCTACAATGGCACCGCCTTCACCGGCCGGGAGATGTTTGGAGTTCTGGAAACTAAAGCAGCCCAAGTCGCTCAACGTACCACACTTTTTGCCTCTCCATTCGGCTAACCAGGCCTGGCAGGCATCTTCTATTACCAGCAGATTATGTTTTTTGGCGATAGCATTGATTTTGTCCATATTGGCCGGCAGGCCCAGAATATGAACCGGAAGAATCGCTTTCGTATTTTCGTTGATTCTTTCTTCTATTTTGTCCGGATTTATCTGGAATGTTTCAGGGTCGGTATCGGCAAAAACCGGCAGTACCTTACTAAGGAGAAGCACATTATACGTGGCAATAAATGTATAAGGCGAAACAACAACCTCGTCTCCGGCATCGACACCCAGCACGTGCAGAGCTATCAGCAGAGCCGTAGTTCCGCTGGCTGTGGCCAGACAGCGTTTTGCTCCGATTAATTCCGCATACTTTTTTTCAAATTCTGAAACCTTTGTACCCTGGCCCCGATACCAATTTCCACTGCGCAATACGGATAGAATAGATTCTTCGGCACTTCTGTCCCAGACCGGCCAACCGGGAAAAGGCTTGGTTCTGACCGGCTTACCGCCGAGGATTGCGGCTTTACCTGCTTTTTTGCTACCGTTCGCATAGGCGCCAATTCCCCCCGACATCGCAGCGATTGTACCTGTTGACGCAGCCAAAAACTCTCGTCTGTTTAATTTGTTCTTATTCATTTTCCTTACTCCTTTTACTTTGTAAAAAGTTTGTTTTATGACGTTTGTTTTTTAGATTTTTCTTTTTTTGTTTCCCTTGAGCTTTAGCGTCTTGTTCAGCCATAAATTTTCAAAGCCGTCTGTGAATCACGGTTTTCAAATTCCTCTGAAGCCGGGTCATTGATATGTTTAATACACTTTAACAACCCGTCTCGCATCTTGTCAATCTCTTTTTTGTATCTGGGCTCATCGACGGTCGATGTTAGGCGTAATATCAGGTGTCTGTCCGCCGAAGCAGCCTGGCGCATCCCAGTTCATATCGTCCGCCGTTATCAATAGAATATTCGGTCGTTTGTTAGACTTATTGACCGCGAATATAGGCATCTGCCCGTACGTAATCAACGCAGCACCCAGCCCCATCGTCTTTAAGAACTGACGACGTGTGCTATGATTAGTAATCATTTTTCACCTTACCTTCAATGAGCCGTAAAGGGCTATTGTCGAGCATAAATTTTTAGAGTTTCGATTGACTTTCTTTCCCGTATCACCTCCACATCGCATTCTTTTCATCATCACTACATCCAGACTGAGCATTAGCAGCGTTAAGGAGATGACTGACCTCAAGGTTAACTTTTAGCCTTACCACCAATGGTAAGGGGGCGAGACGCGTACAACCATCTCACTGAATCGCCGCCATTCGTTATGTCCATCAAGAAAGACAATATTAGCACCGGCCGGTCTGCCTCCATATCTCAGGTGGTTTGTGCGGTCGGGAATTTCCCATCTGGACCATGACCCGCCGTGGACGTCGGTGAAGCTGGCAGTCTCCGGGTCAGAAGTGGTACTGAGGGTTGCATCGGTAACCAGCTCAGTTGAGGTGGCCTGTTTATGTGTAAGTGTTTTCACCCAATCTTTCTTAGGCGTTCCCTCCGGGTGATATGACCTTCCATTCACGGTATCCATCATCCAGAAATAGCCGGTAACCCGAAAATGCTGCTCCCGACCTGTCTGGGGTTCGGGGACTGACCCAAAAGGGGTTCCCACCGGAACGTTTTGGGTGAACTGCCAGAAATGCGACATGTCCGGAGTTTTTGTTGGGTCGGAAGGACAATAGAAAGTGTGCTTGTCTCCACCAGTGGCGATAATATAATCGGTGGTACTGTAAGAGATGTCCCACAGCCAGTTTCCGCTTTCATTGAGCGGCAGACGGTTGTCGTTCTCCGAGCCGTACAAATGCAAACTAATGCCGATTTGTTTGAGGTTATTTGAGCAGGTAACCTTCTTTGCTTGTTCCCTCGCCATTTGCAGTGCAGGCATTAATATCGCCATTAATAAAGCGATGACAGCGATTACCACCAGCAGTTCTATTAAGGTAAATCCCGTTAGAAAACTCCGGTGTTGTTGCCGGATGTCTGTTTCCCCGTGTCTTTCGGGAAATCTTCCTCTCTCCCGAACAGGAATGTTAATTTCTAAGGGGGTAAATCCTCTTTGTTTTTTCATTGTGGTACTGTCTTTCCATATTGGCGGATTTGCAGAAAAAACAATTTTCAAATCACATCACAATGTCCACCCCTCTCGATACGGCGGATTGATAAACTGATTCGCCTCGTCGCAGTTGGTAAATCGCATATTCTCGCCGTCCCATTGGAGCTTGCGCCCCAACATTTTTGTTGCAATAATACCCAATAGGGCCAACTCCGTCAAAGGTCCGCCGTAATCGAAATTTGAACCCGCCTGCGTATTATTTTTGATAGCGTCGAGCCAGTCCTTGTGATGTCCCTGCACCCTGGGCAACGTTTGGGCCGGCTGTTCGTATGCCCTCATCATTGTCTTGGGGATTATCCTTACTCCGTCGGCGCCATGCGAGCCATACATAATCTTGCCCTTGTCCCCGATTACAATAGCCCCTGTGCCCGGCACTTTTCGTCCATCTTCTAACTCTTCCGGACGCGGAGGTTTCTCTACACCATCAAACCAGACCAGCTTAACAGGCCCCCGTTTGCCACTCGCCGGGAACTCGTAATTTACAATCGTGCCCGCAGGAAACGTATCGGCATGCTTTTTCGGGTCATATCCTTTGGCCTGGGCCTGAACGGTAATCGGAGCTCCCAAATCCAGCGCCCAGAACACAGGGTCAACAACGTGACAGACCCAATCGCCAATCGTTCCGCAACCGAATGGCATCCAGCCTCGCCAGCTGCCGGGTAAGTACATCGGATTATACCGCCGATATTGTGCCGGCCCTAACCAAAGGTCCCAATCCAGCTCAGAAGGAATCTCGTGCCTTTCCTCAAGTCTCGGCAACTGATTTATCTTACTATAGTCCGAGCCGCAGAAGGCGTGCACCTCGCGAACATTCCCGATGGCCCCATCCCAAATCCACTCACAGAACATGCGGATATGGTCAAATGAATGCCCCTGGTTGCCTAATTGCGTTATTACCTTGTGCTTGCGGGCAGCTTTCATAAGCTCGCGAATCTCATAGATAGAATGGGCCAGGGGCTTTTCGCAATACAAATGCTTTCCTCTCCTGATTGCTTCCATGCACGCCACAGCATGCGTATGGTCCGGCGTGGAAACCACCACCGCATCGGTCTGGTTATCCATATCATCAAGCATTTTGCGAAAATCGGTATATCGTTTTGCGTTAGGATAATTCTCGAATGCCTTGCCGACTTGTCGCATATCCACATCGCATAACGCAACAATATTTTCTCTGCTGACTCCTTCGAGGTTGTCTCCGCCCCGCCCACCGATACCGATACAAGCGATATTGAGCTTGTTACTCGGAGCGGTAAAGGCATTGCCACCCAGTACATAACGAGGAACGATGGTAAATGTCGCCGCTGCTGCTACAGTTCTGCCCATAAAACCACGGCGGGAAATCCTCGTCTCTTGTCGTTTTGTCTTCTTGGCTTGATTATTGGCATTCATAAATGTCCTCCGGGATAAACCAAGCTGGTTAACCAGAGAAGCCTGATTCAGCTACGCTACCGAGCTTATACCCTATAATATTAACTAAATAGCGGAGAAAATGCAAATCCTTCCTGTATATTTTTCAATGAAATCAACTGCTCTATGGCTGTCCATCTCGTCAGATGCAATCGCTCCGGCAGGGCATACGTTTTGGCTCTATAGTCGTTCCAGCCGATGCCGGTTGCATCCGGGTTCAGCTCAGGCGCCTGCCGTTTGAACTACAGGCGATAATCGCTGACAAAACCTGGTGTTTCCGCCCGGCCGGACTCTTCAGAAAATCCCTGCGTGTTATTTCAGGCAGATGGCGTCGATTCATATCACACCCCTAATTTGATTACAATTTCAGAACCGGAATTATAAATCCGGCCGGTGACATAAAGTAAAATTATAAAGCCGATGTATTTTTATTCAAGCTGATATTGCCAAAAACCTAAAGAGCTTGCAATAGCCTCTGATAAAGTTATAATCCGGTGGTAATTTAGTGGATAAAAGTCCACAGAATCAGTTATGTGTACTGAAAAACAAGGAGAATTGAGAATGGATAAACAGGTTAGTATTATGCCTTGTCTCGATATGCAGAACGGCCGGGTTGTCAAAGGTGTTCATTTTGTGGGTATTCGTGATGCAGGCGACCCCGTCGAATGCGCAATAGCCTATTGTCAGGCCGGAGCGGATGAGCTTGCCCTTCTGGATATAACGGCAACAGTTGAGAACCGGGCTACAATGCTTGATGTTGTGAAAAAAGTAGCTGAAGTTACAACGATTCCTTTTACTGTTGGCGGTGGTATTCGTGATGTTGCTTCGGCAGCAGCGGTAATAGAGGCAGGGGCTGATAAAGTATCTGTAAGCAGTGCCGCTTTTAGAAAACCGGATGTCATACCACAGATGGTTGCCGAGTTCGGCCCGGAGAAAGTAACCGTTGCTATAGATGTGGACCAGAACGAATCATTACTGTCCGGCTACGAAGTCTATATCGACGGTGGCCGAACAGCTACCGGCGCCGATGCCATCGAATGGGCTAAGAAAGCCGACGGTTTTGGGGTTTCTGTAATATTACCAACCAGTAAAGCCGGAGATGGCGCAAAAACCGGCTATGACCTTCCTGTTATCAAAGCAATGTCCGATGCCTGTTCAGCTTCAATCGTGGCCTCAGGAGGGGCCGGCAAACCGGAGCATTTCTATGAGGCGGTAGAAGCCGGAGCAACAATTCTTCTCGCGGCTTCTGTGTTCCATTTCCATATCATCGATATAGGAGAATTGAAAGACTATCTACGCAGTCGTGGTTTGAGCGTGAAGTAATGCCTAAATCCACAAGCAAATAACTGACTGTCTTTCATTGCGCCATTCCCACTATTGCCCAATCTGAGCCTGGCAGCAAAAGTTTGGGTTATGTGCTGAGCTTTGCGTTACGTCTGTCAGTCGAAGACCCCTTCCAACAGGGGCAAGCGTATATATCCATATTAATGGATTACAGAGCGGCATCCTCCTATACGTCGCAGAGTAGTACATACTTGTTTGTGGGTGTACCTTCCTTGTACTTTTCATTAGTAATTTCGAATTAAGCTATCTTTTAGTGTTCTCGGAAATTCTAAAGATTGACTTGACGGCCTTTTCTTGACTGAGAAAACAAAAATATTCATTTTTTTTAATTTCCTCAAAAAATTTTTAAGTACGAATATTTCTCATTATCGGGGTTAAGCCGGGCAAATCATCAGATATGGGAGAAAAGATTAAACGCCTCAAGTCGGAGTCTGGGAAAGTGGAAACGAAGTAGGAAATCTTCAGTTTATTGGCATCCTTGCCTGTGTTAAACCGTGTTACATTGTTGAGACTCGGGGACATTCAGAAAAGTTCAAGATTAAGAATCGAATCTGCCGATGGATTGTAGTAGAAGAAATTAAAAAAGGTGGCTCTGGAAAATGACCAATCAGGCCATATTAGTTTGAACTGATATTGTCCATTTTAGAGTTACGCACACAAGTCAGATGATAATGCAGGCATTGTCAGGGACGGCTAATAAAGAAAAGGAAAGAGCCACAATTTACTATCGCCCCCTGCGAAGCAGAAGGCGAGTATCTCAAAAATAACAAACGAAAATTGGAATTAAAGGGATACACTCGTTCACGTCTTCGCGGGGGCTTTTTTTATACTCATTTTTCCTATTAGATTCTGGTCGAAAACCCGTCTTAGATGATAATGGACTCCTGCAGTGATAGACGATTACAACCAGACAACGCTATGGACAAGCAGTGGTTCTTAGTGTAATCTTGTTTAGAGAATATTGCGAAGTTACGACTTTGAGTAAAATTCGATAATTCAATGTAATAAAAAGTCTTGACGAGCCGCTAAGTGTATTAAATCGGAGCTGTCCGATGAAAAAACAGAGACTGATGCCAATCACAAATAACCAATTTCTGAAAGTTTTTTTGGTAGCATTTAGCTTTTTGTTGGCATCCGTCTCACAGGGACAGGAATGGACGAGGTTCCGGGGTCCCAACGGACAGGGCATCAGCCACGCCAAGAGCATCCCTGTTAAATGGACGGAAAAGGACTACAACTGGAAAGTAAACCTGCCTGGAGGCGGCCATTCCTCTCCGGTGCTCTGGGGGGAAAAGGTCTTTATAACCAGTGGTGACCAAAAAACCAACCACGGTGTCCTTCTGGCTCTACGAGTCTCTGACGGCAAGATATTATGGCAAAAGCAATACTCGCTGACTCCATTCCGTCCGAATCCACGCAACAGCTATGCTACTTCAACACCGGTAGTGGATGCCGACCACGTTTATGCACTCTGGCCGACGCCTAAAGAGACGATTTTGGTGGCGCTGGACCACGACGGAGGAGAAATATGGCAGCGCACCTTCGACGGTGTGCATTGCCAGCACGGGGCGGGCAGCTCCCCCATCGTCTTCGACGACATTGTGGTCTTTACCCACGAGCACGAGGATAGCAATAAGGACGCCCGCAGTGCCTGGATAGCGGTTGACCATAAGACCGGCCAGACACGCTGGAAATTGGACCGGCAAACCAGCTCAAAAACATCCTATTCAACACCCTGTGTTTACTCACCACCAACAGATGCGCCACAGTTAATTTTCACCAGTCTCGCTCACGGCATGACCGGTGTCGAGCCCGGCACAGGGACAGTCGTATGGGAAATGAGCTCGGCGTTCGTTAGCCGCGTAGTCAGCTCACCCGTCATTGCGGACGGATTGTTAATTGGTGCTTGTGGAGACTTCTCCAGCGGCAAACGACTAATCGCTATCCAACCTGGAACAACAGATAAATCCACCCAACCTGCTGAGGCATACAAGTTCGACGATAGTTCAATGCCATATGTTCCTACCTCCCTGGCTCAGGCAGGCTTACTGTTTACGTTTCATGACCGGGGCTATGTATCCTGCCTGCGGAGTGCTACGGGTGAACAGCTCTGGCGAGAGAAGCTGGCCAATCAATTCTATGGCTCACCGGTATGGGTAAACGGCAAGCTCTACTGTATCACAACCAACGGCGAAGTTGTAGTAATCAAGGCCGCCCCCACCTACGAGCTGCTGGCCGTCAATCCTCTGGGCGAAAAGAGCCATTCCACCCCTGCCGTAGCAGGCGGGAGAATGTACCTTCGCACTTATTCGCACCTTATCTCCATCGGACCAAAGAAAGAGCAAGACCCGGCGGGTAACTCATAACAATCAGGGCAGTTTTGTATTCTGGAATCATCCCGGCTGGAAACCTGAAGCCAAGGGCTGGTTCGATATTCACACTCAATTGTACGAAAACACATGGCTGGATGGAATTGAGGTTGTAAATGGTGATACTTATTATCCCGAAGCTCACCAGTGGGCTCTGGAAAAGAATCTTACCATGATGGGAAACTCTGATATACATCAGCCCATCGTTGGTACCGAAATTACACCTGAAAACCACAGGCCAATGACGCTGGTTTTTGCTAAAGAAAAGAGCATAAAAGCTATAAGAGAAGCTTTAGTTGCGGGAAGAACCACAGTTTGGTTCAAAAATCAGTTGATTGGCAGACCAAATTATCTTCATGCAATTTTCAAAAAGTCCGTTCAGATTGATAAACCCTACCACAAACAGGGCGATACGATATGGTTTGAAGTTACGAATAATTCCGACATTGACATTCAGATGCAAAGACCCGGACAGGAAGGGCCGGAAAAACTGACGTTGCCGGCCAATGCCATCACGATGGTAAAGACAAAGGCTGACAGCAAGGCCGAACAAGCCGAGCTGAAGTGCCTGGTTACAAACTTCCTGATTGCCCCGGATAAGGGGTTGCCGATTGATGTAATCGTTTCTCTGAATTAAACTGTCAATGTTTTTTCAGATTGTTATGGAAATCCACCAACGGCAGTATTATGGCCGATACTGAATAAAACATCAGAGTTTTACTCTTATCATTTTGCTTTTGTCAGGCGCAAGGGCCTGTATGCCTTTTAGTGTTTTCATCTTGCCGGTGTCCGGTTGGCCGACCTTGACCGTGTACGTGCCTTTCTTGAAGACCTTGGGCCTGTATGAAGTTCCATTGATGCGAAGGGTATAGACTACTTCGTCGTTCGACTCTTCAATCACCTGCACAACAGGATTGGTCATACCTTTGATTTCGATGGTTGGCAGATAGGCCACGGCCTTGCGACCGTAATTGTCTTCCTGTTTGATGGTTCTTGGCCAGCCGGGGTATTGTTCGGCATTTGGGGACGTAATATCTACATTCCTGGGCCAGCATTCAATTGTAATTTCTCTTGTCTTTTTATTGAATTTAACGACTCCGAAACCGGCCGCCCTGGTTGTCAGCGGGTCGTGATTTCTCTCGGGACTGGGATTGGCAACCGCGAGCATATTGATTTTGTTTCCCAGGCCGTCAAGGAATTCGCCCAGGTGTTCGGGTGCACCTGGTTCGCGGTTTTTCCCCGGCTCCGAAGGCACCCACCAGCGCAAATAAAGATTGGCTATGGACGGCACACAGACTGAATAGACTGCGTCGTTCCATTCGTCAATACCATGATGAATAAATGTACCGAGATGTTGGTCGCCGCAGATATGAATAGCAAATGCTTTACGCATTTCGTATAGGGCCCTGTTTCGTCCTGTTTGTGGCCAGCCGTTGCAGTCAAGGTCAACTAACAGCCTGTAGTCGTACTTTCCGTGTAAGTGTGCTCCTCCGCAAAAGACAGTTTGAGACAGCACTGCCTTCATATCGCAGTCGTGCCAGTCCGCAGCCCATTCCCGCAGGAACTTCAATTGACGTTCACCTAATAACTTAGCACCCGGCACATCTAAGCTCTTCGGGTCATAATCAGGCGTAGTGACGTGGTCGGGCCGTGGCCCAAGTTGGGGGGGAACAAGCCCCTCCGGAACTGACTTGAACTTTCTGTCCTCGATGATAGCGAAGCTTACTCCGCCTATTGTCAGAGAGGTGTAATACACCCCTATGCCCCGTTCTATCGGAGCAGGGTCATAAGGGTCGGGCAGATGGCTGGTTTGTGCCCGTTCAACCTCTTTGACGTACTCGAGCGGCGCAGCATACCCTCCATCAGAACCATCACGGGTATTCGATACCTTTCCTCCCGCACCCCATAAATTGGACTGACCAACGTCATGGTCATCGGGTATCGTAACCGTCGGGGTATTGCGAATTATATCTCCAAAGTCCCTGCCGAATTTGAGCCAGGCGGCATAGTGCCTATTATGGTCATAGACCTGGTCTCCGGAAAAAAACAGAAGGTCGGGTTTCAGCTTTTTGAGGTTTTCAACGATATCTATTTTGGGTATGTCTCCACCGTGATTGGGATTTATTGAGTTGCCTGTGAATGCAGCCACAACGATGGTGTCTTTATCAACAGGGTCTTTGCGGACGATTCCTGTGTAATATGCCCCCTTGCCGTGGGCGATGCGATATTCAATATCTTTTGTCGAATCCCAGTTCTCAACACGGAAAACCGCCGTCCAGCCCCTCTCGACTATCTGCGTTTGGGCTATTTGCTTCCATCTCCCGTTTTGCTTGATTTCGAGCCGGACATTTCTATCTTCACCTTCCTTCAGCGGATACAACTGGGCGGTCATCTTCAGGATGTTGTTGTGGACAGTGTACAGAGCAAAACAAATAACTTTGTCTCTGGACACTTCGGGGACCTCCAGGACTTGAGCCTCGGCCGTGCCCAACAGTAGGACGGTTGCCAGAACCGTTGTTATCCGCAATCCACAGGATGCCTTGCGGCAGATGCCTTGCGGCAGCACTTTTGCTCTCGTCGAGCTCATTTCTATTCCTTTCCTATTTCATAATTAGCTCCTCTATATCTTACAGGAGAATCTTTTCTTCGTCCGGGTCGAACCGCGCGACTTTACCCTCGCGCAAACCGAGCATACCCATTTGTAAAGCCGTCTGCACATGGTACGCTAAATCCATTGGGCTTAGAGTCCGCTGCTGATGCGAACGGCAGCAGTCAAGGAATTTCTGCCAGTATCCGACAAAATCTTCCCCATGCTCAATGGCAAAACGTTGCGGTTTTTTCTTGGAACCCTCAGCAGGGCTAAAAACGATTTCGTTCTTTTCGATTGTGAGCGTGCCTTCCCATCCGCGAATCACGGGAATCCGCTGTCCCGAGCCCCTGCTGTCCGTGCCCGGATAGTTATTTGCCTGTGTCCCGAGCACAGCCACCGTGATCTTCTCGGGGTAATCGATGAGCATATTAAACGTATCGGGTATCTCACGCTCCTGATAACGGAACTTGCCGCCAGTTGCCACGACTGTGCCGGGCATAGTAACCCCAAGCATGGACAGCACCGGCGTCAGACTATGTGGAAACAAATCGGTCGAAGGCCCGCCCGCATAATCCTCATACATCCGCCAGCGGAAGAATCGGCTGACGTCAAAAGGATGCTGGGGCGCATCGCCGAGAAACGCCTCCCAGTCCAGCTCAGAACCCGGCGTTGCATCGGCATCATCAATCGGCATACCTCGCTCACCCCAGTCGCCTACACGGAAATAGCCGCACTCGGCGTGGACAGGCTGACCGATAAGGCCGTCCGCAATCAGTTTTTTCATTTGCCACCAGGCTGAGTCGTACATACCCTGTGTGCCGAGCTGGAAGACCCGCCCGCTTCTTTTCACCTCCGCCGCTAACCGCTTGGTCAGCTCGAACTGTCGCCAGTGCGTTACCGGCTTTTCGCAGTAAACGTCTTTGCCCGCCTGGACGGCGTCAATAGCTTGATAGCCATGGTGATGGTCCGGCGTGGCGATGCAAACGACATCAACGTTAGAGTCGGCCAGCAAATCGTGGTAGTCCGTGTAGCCTTTAGCATTATAACCTTCCACGACCTTCTGCATACGTGGGCGATAAGCATCAGATGCGGCGACAATGTCCATGTTGGCTCCCTGACTTTTAAGGTAATGTACGGCCTGAAGGTGAGCCTGGCTTCGGCCCCCGCAGCCGATGAAGCCAACTCCGATACGCTCATTTGCACTCTTGCCGACGGCACGTTTCGCAGACGTACCACACAGTGTCCCTTTCGGGACTGCAACTGTAACCATCGCTGCCGCCACACCGGCCCGACGAATGAACTGCCGACGCGTCAGACTGTGAACTGTTTTTTCCAGTGATTTTTGTTTGCCACACATAGCTTTCTCCTCAATTCATTTTGTATTATTACTTGCTATTGACCCACCAATGATAAACGTTTTCAATTTGCTCGTTTTCACCCCGCCTGTCTTTAACGGGACGGGGTTCAATTCGATTGTCCCAGATGGCCACGGCGTAGCGTAAAACCAGCGGTTTGCCCGATGTTACTTTCAATGGCTCTCTGTGGAGATTCAAGGTAGCCGAAAGGTAAGCAAAAGGCTCGGTCATTGTAAACCACTGCGTTGGATGGCGCAAATTATCCGGATGGCCGAACATAGCAACCGTAACAGGTGTGCCGTTTGCTTTAGCACTATAGGAGCACCACCTTGCCTCCACAAGTCGTTCGTCACCCCGCACGATGTCGCCGGTCTTCCCCTCGGCATTGCTGAACTGACCACCAGTATCCATTGATTCTAAAAAACGGATACCCAAACCGAAGTAATGGGAGCCTGTGAGCGTCACCGATTCTTTTCCGAATGGCACAGCAAGGGTTGATTTCCAATTTAACAGTGTGGCCTTAAATTCATCCACCTGACAGACTTCGATTGTGCGGGACTCTTTGAGTAACAACTCCTGACTGCGTGGATTTATCCAGTCGAGCTGTTCCGTAAAGCACGCATTTGGTACATCATTGCACTTGTCGATTTTCGTCTCGGCAAAGGACCGGTGGACCTGCTGGCCCGGAGCCTGTTGCTCTTCCCAGAAGTTTACGCCGTCCACGGCAACCGCAAACATCAATGCGTGATGGTGCAGGTGGTCGGAAGGAGCATCACGTAGAATGTTTATACCACTTGGCGTGAATAACTGCTGAACATACGGTTTGAAAGGCACATCCCGGTAACGATATCGCAGTAAAACACTATTGCCTTTGTAAACCGAAATGATATTTTCCTCCGTAGTAATCCGCATAGGATTTTCTGCAAATGCCGGATTTGAGACAGCCAAAAAACTGATGGTCAATAGAAAAAAGCGAGTAGTACTTTTGAATTTTCCCATAACACTTCTCCTTCAGTTACTTTTTAATGAACTAACTTTGGGTCATCTGTTCCGTCCCACTGATAATCCCACATAGCCATATATTCGGGGCCGGGTAAAAATTTGTCATTTGTTTCTTCCAGCTTTTGAGATAACATCTTTTCCAGTTCTTGCTGGATTTGCGCATACTTCGGACTATTGCACAGATTCTCCAGTTGATATGGGTCTGTCTGATTATCATAAAGCAGCCAGGGGCCGTTAAGGTCGCGTACGTAAGTATAGCGTTGCGTGCGCACCCCGCGATATTCCCGACCACCACTCTGATAATTCCATTGATGGAACGGCACCGGGCACATTATCAAAGCCGCATCGTTGTCAGGCGACTGTGTTCCTTCCAGCCGCGACGAGCCAGCGGCTCGGCGGGTAATCGCACCTGAGAAATCCTTACCCTCGACCGATTTTGGAACGGCAATACCGCTCAAACCAAGCAGTGTCGGCATAATATCAGGTGTGTTAATCGGCATATCTATCTTCCAGCCTGTTTTACCATGTGCCGCAGGATAGCACACTAAAAACGGGACCCTGACCGATTCCTCCCATGGCTTTTGTTTCTTAGTCTGGCCGTGAGAATACAACATATCACCGTGGTCGGAAGTGAAAACAAAAATAGTATTCTCATCAATACCACACTCTCTTAATGTCTCAAGAATATCTCCAATGCAGCCGTCCAATGCAGCAATATGTGCATAATAACCGGCTAACTCTTCCTGAGCCTTCTTCTTTAACGATTCAGGGACATTGGGATGAAGGATAATTTTGTCTGCGGAGAACAACCTTCGATATTTCTCCGGAGCCGTTTGATATGGGGCATGGGGCGGACCCCACGATATAAACAGAATAAACGGTGATTGGTTTGCATGTTGCCGAATATATTTTTGAGCTTCGCGGGTCTGGGCGATAGCATCATAACCGTCCCAGTATTGCTTGATGGGTGTGTCACCATAATAAAGTGAATTGTTGTAGTTATGAGTACATTCACATACTCTCCAAAACTTAAAGCCCTGCCTTCTTTCTTTGGGGATAAATGCAATTCTGCCTTCTTGGAGAGAAGTGTTTTTATCATGTCCGTTTAAATGCCATTTACCGATATATGCGGTTTCGTAACCGGCCCGGCCATATACTTTGCCGATGGTCATCGCATCAGGATTCAACGGTTTGTCATTATAAAAGATGCCATGCGTAAGCCAATACTGCCCTGTTATTAAACTTGCGCGATACGGGGTGCATACCGGACAACCTGACACTGCATTGGTGAAATTGATACTTTCTTGTGCAAGTTTATCCAGGTTAGGTGTTTTCGCATTGGGGTCACCGGAATAGCCGGTCGCCTGGGCACGCCACTGGTCTGCAAAGATAAATACAAGATTCGGCTTTCGCGCGGACTTTGCGCCAAGAAACTCTGCACCGGCACATCCCGCTAAACCTGACCCTAAGAAAACCGAAGCTGCTCCAAG
>JBAQFY010000234.1:0-8642 GCA_049287505.1 Sedimentisphaerales bacterium
TTGTAGTTGCCGAATGAGGTTCTGCCACAGGTAGGAGATTCGGCGCGACATTGATGGATACCGTTGCCGGGGCACTATCCACTTCGCCGTCATTCAGCTTGAAAGTGAAAATGTCCGGACCTGTGAAGTGAGGCTCGGGCGTGTAGATGAGCCGTCCGTTGGTATTGAAGTTTGAGTCGAAGGTGAGTTTGCCGTGCTGGGGTTCTTTGCAGATAATGAAAATCGATGGGTCGCCATCCACGTCACTCCCTGTGAGGGCAGCGGAAACGGATTTGTTTTCTTTTGTCGTCTGAGACTGAGGATTTGCGATAGGAGCATCGTTTACGGCGAGCACTGTAACCGATATCATCGCCTGGTTACTATTTGCCTTTCCGTCGTTGACCCTGAAAGTGAAACTGTCTGGGCCGTTGTAGTTTAACGCCGGCGTGTAAGTCATATTGGGCGCTGTCCCACTCAAGCTCCCGTGAGACGGACCTGTTACAACATTGTAGGTTAGGTGCTTTCCATCAGGGTCACTTCCCATTAAGGTAATGGGCACCGATTTGTCCTCCTGTGTCATTGCACTACCCGGCTCAGCCACCGGCGGGTTATTGAGCGTGCTCACTGCAAATACTACTGCAAATGCTATAGCAGAGAGAATTGCTAATGCTGAAATCAAGGCAAATATCCTCTTTATAGTTCTTGGACGAAAAACGTGCCGGTGGATTCGCTTGAAGGTCTTTATCGTCTCTGCAGGCTGAGCCTCGATGCTTTGTGGTTCTTTGCGTTCAGCCTTGAGGCTCTCATCTGCCTTTGCCATGGCCATAGCTTCAGTTTTTGGTTTTTCCTGGGCTTTAGTTAACTTTTCCTCTGCCTGGGCTAATGCCGCCGGGTACGACCGGACCTTCTCTTCTGCTTGGGCCCTTGCTGCCGCTATCTCCTCTTTAGCCCGAGCCTCGATGCTTTGTCGTTCTTGTCTTTCAAGCTTCAGCTCCTCTTCCGCCTTTGCTCTGGCCAAAGCCTCAGTCTTTGCCTGTTCTTGGGCTTTGGTTAGCTTTTCCTCTGCTTGGGCTAATGCCTCCGCATACGACCGGGCCTTTTCTACCGCTTCTTTTGCTTGGGCCTTTGCTGCCGCTATTTCCTTTTTAGCCTGAGCCTCGACTCTCTCGACCATGACACTATAGTTGCGATACTGTGTGAGGAGCATCTTTTCAGCTTCAGCTTTCACTTTTTGTTCCACCGAGGCTCTGGCCTCAATTTCTGCCTTTAGCCTTTCCTCTGCTTTTAGCCTTGCCTGGGATTCGGCTTTCAGCCTTTCTTCCATTTTGGCCATTGCCTTGGCCTTTTTCCTTTTAGACCAAGCGATTAAACCATGCTGGTGGAATGTTCTTTTCATTTTTTATGTCTTTTTATAGGACTTCTCTGTAATAGTACAGGCAAACCAGAGATGACACTGTACACAAAGTCGTTTTCGTCTATACATTCCTGCGACTTTAGTTAAATAGCCCCAATATCCCGCTTAGTCCGGCACCAATTAAGTACCGGCTCGCCCCGTTAGAAACTACTTTCCATATTGGACTGTCAGGCTTTCAGCGCCGATTTCTAACGAGGCTCGCGCCTAATAGGTGCGGGAGAAAGTCCGGAAAAAACGCCTATTTCCCTTGAAGTCAGAAGACAGAAATCAGGGGACAGAAGTCAGAAATCAGGGGACAGAAGTCAGAAATCAGGGGACAGAAGGCAGAAGACAGAAGTCAGAAGTCTGTTCTCTGTAGCCCCGTTTTGGCTCAAGAAGCCTGATTCGAGCCTGTTTCTATATTAACAGTGATACCCCTTGTCTTCCTCAGAGGGGGATACGATGCTCCCTGGATAACCTAAAATCAGCCCGCTATCCCGACTCGCATCGGGAAGCGCGGGGCAGGTCTCAAAATTGTGCTTGACTGCGTGAGTGATTGGAAGTACCTTTATGGTCACAAAGTGGTTATTTTCAACACTCCCAAATAAGCCTTCGGCGAGCTCAAGCCAGGGTTTGAGGGTGTTACCCAGGGTTGCTTTAATATGGATACATAGGCTTCGGCCTGTTGGAAGGGGTCTTCGACTAACAGGCGTAGGGCAAAGTCCGGAAATCGAAAGGCGATATTTATGAGAAAGTCCACAGTCCACAGGATGCCTAACGGCAGATGCCTTACGGCAAAAACAAACAGAAAAAATCACGAGCTAACTCGCAGGGATTTTATCAAGAAATCAGCGGTGGCGGGTGCTGTTTTAGCATCGGGTACAAATCGTATCTTTGCGGCCGGCTCTGACGAGCTTCGCATCGGTCTTATCGGATGCGGTGGCCGTGGGACGAGCGCAACCTCGCAGGCCCTGACCTGTACCGAACGGGGCGTTAAGCTCTGGGCGGTGGGCGATGTGTTCAGCGACCAGGTCGAAGCGAGCCTCGATATGCTACACAAAGGTGCCGAGCCGAGGTACGACCGTGAGGCCTTTCCGTCACTGTCGGATAAAATGGATGTGCCGAGGAAAAGGCAGTTCGTCGGCTTCGACGCTTACAAAAAGGTGCTCGAAAGCGGGGTTGATATAGTTATCTTAGCTTGTCCGCCGCACTTCAGGGCGAGGCATTTCAAGGCTGCCGTTGAAGCGGGCAAACATGTGTTTATGGAAAAACCCGTAGCGGTTGACCCTGTGGGTGTTCGTTCGGTGATTGAATCGGCGGAATTAGCCAAGCGCAAAGGGCTGTCTGTCGTGGCGGGTACACAGCGGCGTCATCAGGCACATTATATAGAAATTATGAAGCGAATTCATAACGGAGAAATTGGCCAAATCAGGGCTGCTCAATGCTTCTGGGCTATGGGCCTGCTGTGGGTACAGGAAAGAAAACCGGGCTGGTCGGATATGGAATGGCAGATTCGAAACTGGCTGTATTTTACGTGGCTGTCCGGCGACCAGCTTTGCGAACAGCACGTGCACAACCTCGACGTTATTAACTGGGCATTAGGGGCACATCCTGTCCAATGTATGGGTATGGGCGGTCGAGAAGTGCGGACCGGCCCGGAGCATGGCAATATCTTCGACCATTTCGCCGTTGAGTACGAGTATCCCAATGGCGTGCGTGTGACGAGCATGTGCCGTCAGATGGCAGGGTGCACCGAGCGAGTATCGGAATATGTAGTCGGCACCAAGGGTTCTGCATATACGGACCAAAGCGTTGGCTTCATCGAAGGGCAAAATCCATTCAAATATGACGGTCCTGCTCCCAATCCATACGTGCAGGAACATGCGGACCTGATAGCGAGTATTCGCGAGGGTAAGCAGGTGAATGAAGGTAAGCAGGTTGCGGAAAGTACACTAACGGCAATTATGGGCCGGATGAGCGCCTATACCGGCCGGGCGTTGAAATGGGACTGGGCGATGAATGCGTCGAAACTGGACCTTACGCCGCCGAGATATGAATTCGGTGATTTGCCCGTGGCACCGGTTGCGGTTCCGGGCAAGACGCCGCTTATTTAATAAGTTGTGATTAGTGCTCTGTCAAGTTTCTTTGAACGCTTGTCATTCCGCACTTGATGCGGAATCCAATCTCATCGATAATCTGGATTCCTGCTTCCGCAGGAATGACAACGGTCGATTGTTTTTTGATAAAGTAATAGCAAATTTTGATTGAAAGGATTACCCATGAACAAGAGGGCAAATGAAAAAAGAGAGGGGGTTTCCCGCAGAGACTTTATCAAGACATCAGCGATGGTAGGGGCTGCGAGTTTGGTGTCAGGAACGGGACGAATATTTGCGTCTGGTTCCGATAAGCTGCGGGTGGGTTTGATTGGCTGCGGTGGGCAGGGTACGCGGGATATTATCAGCTTAGTTAAGAGCTCGCCGGGCGTTGAGTTCGTGGCAATGGGTGACTTGTTCGAAGACCGCCTGCAGCAATCGCTC
This sequence comes from Sedimentisphaerales bacterium, assembly GCA_049287505.1. Lineage (GTDB taxonomy): Bacteria > Planctomycetota > Phycisphaerae > Sedimentisphaerales > Anaerobacaceae > NIOZ-UU13. The sequence continues at coordinate 3,910 of JBAQFY010000234.1, forward strand.
GACAAGCTCAGGAAGGACGTGCCCGCCGCCGTGAAGGTTACATCAGACAAGCGTTTTGTGGGTTTTGACGCACATAAGAGAATACTGCAAACTGACGTGCATTTGGTCTTTTTGACGGCGCCGCCTCACTGGCGTGCGGAGCACTTCCAGGCGGCTGTCCAAGCGGGTAAGCATGTGTTTATGGAAAAGCCTGGGGGGGTGGACCCGAAGGGGATTCGTTCGGTCATCCAGACGGCGGAACTTGCCCGGCAAAAGCGACTATCGGTGGTTGCTGGCACGCAGCGCCGACACAGCAAGAAATACCAGGAGACCATCCGGCGAATTCATGACGGTCAAATTGGGGAGATTGTGGCGGCCCAAGGCTATTGGAATGGTGGGGACATGTTAGGCTACTGGCAGTGGTATGACAAGGAGGACCGTTCCGATATGGAGTGGCAGTGCCGGAGCTGGCCGTGGTTCACCTGGACGAGCGGTGACCACATCGTCGAGCAGCATGTCCACAATCTCGACGTTCTCAACTGGGCGCTCCAGGCGCATCCGGAGCAGTGCATGGGTATGGGCGGCCGGGCCGTGCGCAACCTGGGCAATATCTATGACCACTTCGCCGTGGAGTATGAGTATCCGGACGGCGTTCGCGTTTTGAGCATGTGCCGCCAGATAAACGGCTGTACCGACAGGATTGCTGAACGTGTTGTGGGCACCAAAGGCGCAGCCGATGTTGACCAGGGCGTTATTACAGGCGAGAGGCCTTTCAAATATGAGGGGCCCGACCCCGACCACTATGTCCAGGAGATGGCCGACCTGGTCAAGAGCATTCGTGAAGACTCCCCCATCAACGAGGGCAAGCAGGTGGCTGAGAGCACTATGAATGCCGTCATGGGCCGGATGAGCGCTTATACCGGCCGGGCACTAAAATGGGACTGGGCGATGAAGGCCTCAAAACTGGACCTCAGTCCCCCGAAATATGAGTGGTGCGATTTGCCCGTCAGGCCGATTGCGGTTCCGGGCAAGACACAGCTTATTTAATGAATTGTTGTTAACAACCATTAGTTGAAAGGGTAACTTATGAAAAAGAAAGTAAGACAAGGAGCGCCTGAGCTATCGCGCAGAGACTTCATCAAGACATCAGCGGCGTTGGGGGCGGCGAGCCTGGCCGTGGGGACAAATAAAATCTTTGCGGCAGGTTCCGACAAGGTGCGCATCGGTTTGATTGGATGCGGCGGACGAGGCACACATGATACGACAAAGTGCCTGAGCTCAGCAGAGAATGTGGAGCTCGTTGCGATGGGCGACCTTTTTAAGGACCGCTTAGACAGGTGTCGCAGGGCTCTTGGAAAGAACCTGGCCGATAAAGTAAAGGTAACTGAGGATACTTGCTTTGTAGGCTGGGATGCACACAAGAAGGTAGTTGGGTGTGATGATGTGGATATGGTGATACTGACGGAACCGCCGCACTTTCGTCCGGGACATCTGAAGGCGGCGATAGAAGCTGGCAAGCATGTATTTATGGAAAAGCCGGTGGCCGTGGACCCTGTTGGCGTTCGCTCGGTGATAGCATCGTCGGAACTGGCGGAGCAGAAGAATCTGACGATAGGTGCCGGTACACAGATGCGGCGGTTATCACATTTAGTGGAAGGTATTAAGAGTATCCACGACGGTGCCATAGGTGAGCTAGTGGGCGGCCAGTGCGTGAGAAACAGTGGGGGAATGTTGGACTGGGGGCCGAAAAAGAGAGAGCCGAACTGGTCAGATATGGAATGGCAACTGCGGCGGTGGCTGTTTTTGACCTGGCTTTCCGGGGACTTTATTGTCGAGATGCACGTGCATAACCTGGACGTGATGAACTGGGCGTTTGGCGGACCTCCGGTCCAGTGTATGGGTATGGGCGGCCGAGAAGTACGAACGGCACCGGAGTACGGCAACGCTTTTGACCATTTCGCGGTCGAGTATGAATATCCGAACGGCGTGCGGGTTGAGTATATGGGTTACCAGATTGATTGTCCCATCGACCGTAATGACCAGCGGCTGGTCGGGACGAAAGGTCGTGCATATACGGACTTTGGCAGGGTTGTAATTGAAGGCCAAAACAAAGTCGAGTACGCATGGGATAGAATAGATCCGTGCATAAAGCAGCACGCTGACCAAATAGCTGCGATTCGCCAGGGTAAGCGGCTGAACGAAGGCAGGTGTATAGCCGAAAGTACGCTGACTTCGATTATGGGGCGAATGAGCGCTTATACCGGCCGGGCGCTGAAGTGGGACTGGGCGATGAAGGCCTCAAAGCTGGACCTCAGTCCGCCGAAGTATGAGTTCGGTGATTTGGAGATGAGGCCGGTCGCTGTGCCCGGTAAGACACAATTGGTCTGAGACGAAAGGAGAATTTTATGAAACGCTATGTTATTGTGGTTACGGCCGTGGTGGTAATGACGGCGTTGTTGGCTGCGCAGGCGGTGTCGCCTGTAGAGAAGAATGAATCCCGCACATCAACGATGGGCGTGGATAAACCCATCGTCCCAAAAGAGAAAGTGATATTGTGGAACGGCAAGGATTTTACGGGCTGGAAGTTATTTCTGGGCGACCCGGAAGGCGATGTTACAAAAACATGGTCAATCAAAGACGGAGTGATTTGCTGTGAGGGCAAGCCTGCCGGCTATATGCGGACCGAGAAGGACTACGCCGATTACCTGTTTCACGTGGAATGGCGCTGGCCCGAAAAAGGCGGGAACAGCGGTGCGCTCGTGCATATGAGCGGTCCGGACAAGGTCTGGCCGAAGAGCCTCGAATGCCAGTTGCATTCCGGGAATGCGGGTGATTTCTGGCTCATTGGCGAAGGACCGAAGTATTTGGAAAATATCGAGACCAAAGAGCACGCCAAAGGAGGCGACCGTGTCAGAGGGCGCAACGTCAGAAAGCTCAAAGACAGCAGCGAAAAGCCGCTTGGCCAATGGAACGCATACGATATTATCTGCAAGGACGACTGGGTGGTGGTCCTTGTGAACGGTGTCTTGCAAAATATTGCGACCAAAAGCTCGATAACGTCCGGTAAAATCTGTCTGCAAAGCGAAGGCACGCCGGTTGATTTCCGTAATGTATATATCGAGCCGCTCGAATAAGCTCAGCTAACAATAGTACTAATGTTGATAAGATACATTTGTCGGCCGCTGCCCGCGTTAAACAATTTGCTTTTTTCACGGGACATCGTCGGTTTGCCGCATCAGCGGGAGATACCACCTGGGCCGTTCGGGTCTGTTTGGTGAGTCGAGCAGCTCCTGCCAGGCTTCGTCGGTGAGCCGGTCGCTCATTGGGTGCTTGAACTCGTAATAGCTGAGCACGGGGCCAGCCGCCAGGAAAATCGAGCCGTCCGGAGCAGGGCAGGCCACGATAATCAGGTCAACGTACCCAACAGCCTCTTCGAGGACTTTTCCCTCTGCGGTGTGCGTATGGACATCGGCGATGAGCGTTGTCATAAGCCCTTTTTCCTCAACGCCGATGACAGCCCATTCAAGGGTTTGAGCGAATTGCCTTATATACTCGTAGTCACTCTCAGAGAGGGTTTGATTGGTCAGCTCTTTATTGGCGATTTCAATCAGGCGGCTCAATATGTTCTCAAGTCTTGTCAGCCGGCCAGCAGCCTGAGCCGAGAGCGCATCGAGGTTACTGAGGCCCTGCTTAGTCATCTGAGTCAATGCGAGCAGTCTGCCATAAAATTCCGGCACAGGCTCGACGTAGCCGGATACAGTGGGAGGGAGGCTGGTTTCTACGGGTGTGTAGCTCTGTTTTGCGTAGAGGATAGTGTCGTGGCGAAGTTCGGTCCACGAGGCGAGGGCGGCGTTAAGCTCCTTCTTTTCCCAGGCCTGGGTTCGCATAAAATTAGGGTATCCTTTGCCGAAGCCCTCTATAAGCGCTCTTAGTGAATACAGCCAGCCCCAGTAGAGGTTCCGGTTCCAGTCGGACAGGCCAAGGTCATCGAATTCGGCCTTTAGCTCGTTGAAGCGGAGCCAATAGTCGATGTAGTCTGTGTCACCCTCTTCGATGAGAATTGCTTTGGCGCGGTCTGAGCCTAAGATAGCCATAATGTCCAGGCCGCGTGGATAGCAGCGTGCCCAGCGGACGCCTGAAAATCCGCAAGTGAAGGGCTTGGGGTCGGTATCGCCGGTATAGTCGAGCACTTCGGGAAAGACAAAGTGCTGGAACATATATGAGTCCGGAATGAAGCGCTGGCCCATAAGGCGCATACCTTTTGTCTTGTCGAGCACCTTGTCGAGAGACTCAGGGGTGATTGGTGGCTGTACAAATACGTTGCCGGTGCCGCCGAATATCTTCGGCGAAGGGAGCAGGGCAAGCTCGGTTTTGAGGGCAAAGAAATTGTCCTCATCCTCTAAAACCGTGGGTTCAAAGCTGCTTCCAAAAACTTTATCTACTGCACCGAGATATTCATAAGGTGTAAGGTCGTCCGCCAGGCCTACATAGAAAGCTGTAACGGCGTACATCCGGTCCCAGAGGTCACGGCCAGTGCGCTGGTCTATCTTTACCGCTTCGAGGGATTTGGCCAGCAGTACGGCCTGGGTGGTCTGAATTTTCGCGTCCTCGACGCTGATGAGTGCGTCAGCCGAGGGCCCCGAAGATTCGGCGCCTTTTAAGAGAAAAGCCATTCGCCCGTACCACATTAGCGTCCTGAAATATCGTTTGAGCTGCTCGCTTCGTGTATAATGGCCCCTCGGGACGTATTGTGA
>JBAQFY010000235.1:0-19855 GCA_049287505.1 Sedimentisphaerales bacterium
GGCCTGGAAACATATAAAAATTGCCGAGAAATTAGGGGTGGAAATTTCCAAAGACCAGCTCAATGCCATTAAAAGCAAATTGCGATAGGGCAATTTACAAGTGCACTAATAACGCCCGAAGGTAGTAGCTTTGCATATGGGCTGTAATCCCGTTAGAGCCAAGAAAATCCGAAGCACGAAATCCGAAATCCGAAACAATATCGAATGTTCAAAATACAAATTTTCAAAACAAAAACACCTCAGCAGATGAGATGCTGTTTTGAATTTTCGTAATTCGGATTTTGAATCCTTCGACTCTGCTCAGGACAGGTTTGTTTCGGACTTCTGTCGGATTAGTTTACTACTACCTGAATGGAAAAGGTTTTTACAGGCTCCACACCTTCTTCCCAGGGTCTATGATAGCCGAGTTTGAGAGTCATCTGTCCTGCACTTATGGCCTTGAAGCGGAAGATTTCCCAGCCACCCGCACCTACAAGCGGCGGCTCACCTGTCTGGGATGGCTTGAACTCCGCTTCGCCTATCTGCTCCAGGACAGACTCCTGGGTTTCAACTACCTCCCAACTATATCCGGTAGTGGGATTTGATTCCAGTGTGACGACAAGAATCTGGCCCTGCTCAAGCTCAACCTGGCTGTCGGCATCTTTCTCATCGACATTGACCTCTTCAGGTTCAACTGGCGGAATTCCCTCAAACAAATGCTCAGCAAGTACAATCAGGTCTAAGATATCTACTATGCCGTCTCCGAAAGGTGTGGGGGCAATATCATAGGCAGGCTCATCTGTGTGCCAGTGGTCGATCATCATGCACACATCTATACAATCCACAATTCCGTCGCCGTTAAAGTCAACAAAAAGAGGATATGGGTCATATTCTTCTACTATTGACATAGATATCAGACCTGTTGAGTAACCTGTTTTCGAACCACCAATAGCGTAAATTTTTCCGTTCACCTCGCTGGTGGACTGGCCTGTTCTTGCGGTTAGCATGTCGTCCTTCTTTGTCCAAGTATCCGTTGCCGGGTCATATTCATACACGACCGTCACAGGATCTCTGTTCGGATGTGGTGCCCCTCCAAAAACATAGATCTTACCATTGGCCGCGCATGTGGAGTAATATGTTCTTGCAGTTGGCATGTCGGCTTTCCGCGTCCAGGTGTCTGTCACCGTGTCATATTCTTCAACGATTGAAGTGGAAGAAGGGTAAAATGTTACCCCCCCGATAGCATAGATCTTCCCGTTCACCACGCTGGTGGAAAAGGCATACCTCCCGATCGTCATAGAAGCTTTCCTCGTCCAAGTGTCCGTCGCCGGGTCATATTCATCCATGGTCCGTGAGCCAGTCGGTGCCTCACCCCCAATAGCGTAAATCTTCCCGTTAACGACACTGGTGGACAAAGCCCATCTTGTCGATGGCATGGGTGATTTTGTTGTCCATATGTCTGTCGACGGATCATACTCTTCCACAGTCCGTAGACCTGGGATCGGAAAACCTCGTGCCCCTCCAATGGCAAAGATCTTCCCGTTAACGACACTGGTGGACAAACCCCATCTTGGTGTTGGCATGGGTGATTTTGTTGTCCATGTATCTGTTGCCGGGTAATATTCTTCTACAGTAGAAACACCTACCTCTTGAATTGATGAACCGCCGATGGCGTAGATCTTTCCATTCACTACACTGGTTGATAAAAACATTCTTGCCGTTGGCATGTCAACTTTTGTTGTCCAAGTACCTTCTGCTGCCAGACTCACAGAAGCCATCGCCAATGCCAAAACCAATACGAGTGAAATTGTTCTTTTCATCTTACTGCCCTTTCAAAAAGTGTTAATATTTTCGCCACAAACTGTGCGCACATTTAGCGGCTCAGGTTTATTTTAAGAAACATCTCCTCATTGAACGCCATTTGGAATATCTCCTCCAAAAAGTTTATAATACACAAGCATTATAACATCTGCCTAATCCTTTTCCAAAGAAAAACCAGCAAAATCCTACGAAACATCCGACGGTTAAATAGCATGTATTGCGGAAAACAAAAACCGAAGATGTTACCCCTGTGAAAGCAGAGGTCTTGAGTGAAAAAACTGGATTCCCACTGGAGTTTATCCCGCACACGATGCGGGGCGGGAATGACAGATAGTGTTTCCGCAACAGAAACTAAATATTGGTGAATAGTTAGATTTGACTTGACAAAGTGGTGCTTGTTGACTATTTAAGCTGTTTCTTTATTGATTGTATTTGTTGCTTTTTGAAGACTGTATGGAGTAATTAAAAATGCTACCTGTAAAGAAGACCAGTAAGTGCAGAACACGTACTCGTCGCAGCCATCATCGCTTGAAGGCTGTAAACTATTCTATCTGTAAGAAATGTGACCAGCCCAAGCTGCCTCATGCAGCGTGTGAAAATTGCGGTTACGTTAATCCGAAAATCACATTAAAGCTTGGCAAGGAGGAAAGCAAATAACAAATGCGAATAGCAATTGATGCAATGGGAGGCGACAATGCACCGGATGAAATCATCGCCGGCGTGCTGGAATCGGTTGAGCAGCTTGATAAAGGTGACGAGCTGATACTCGTCGGTCCCGAGGAGATAATAAAGGCACAATTACCTTCTTTGAATTCTCGCAAAGGTACAATTAGTGTGGTTCACGCCCCGGACGTCATCGGTATGGACGAGGTGCCGATAGAAACCCTGCGAAAGAAACACAAAAGCTCAATCGCTGTTCTTGCCAAATTGGCCAAATTGGGACAAGCAGACTCCGTAATTTCCGCCGGTAATACCGGTGCTTGTGTTGCGGCCTTCCAGATGAGGATGAGGAATCTGTCCGGCGTTAATCGTCCGGGGATAGCGGTGGTATTTCCCACGCCCGAAGGCCCCGTAGTAATATGTGATGTTGGTGCGAATATTGCCTGTAAGCCGATACATCTTTATCAATATGGTGTGATGGCAAGCATGTATTCGAAACATCTGCTTGGGATTGAAAACCCAAGGGTTGGGCTTATGAGCATCGGCGCCGAAGAAACAAAAGGTAATGAGGTTGTAAAAAAGGCGCGGGAGCTGATGAAATCCGATTCGAATATGAACTTCGTCGGGAATATTGAAGGAAGAGATATTTTTGAGGGTACTTGTGACGTTGTAACCTGCGAAGGTTTTGTCGGCAACGTGATTCTAAAACTTACCGAGAGCCTTGTTGACGGCCTGTTTAAGGCGATAAAGTATGAGCTTATGGAGGAGAAACTTCGGCTCGCTATGAAGTTTAAGCACGTGATGAAAAGAATCTATAAGAAATACGACTATAACACGTATGGCGGCGCACCTTTGTTAGGCGTTAACGGCACAGCGTTAATTTGTCACGGCGCAAGCCAAAGTAGAACCATAAGAAATGCGATTTTGACCTCTAAAAGGTTCTACACGGAGAAAATAAACGATAAGATAGTTGAATATCTTATGGGAACTTGCGTAGGAACCACCGATGGATAAACGGATTAACGGTCAGCCTCCCACCTACCGTGCAGTCATCACCGGTTATGGCTCATTTGCACCGGCGAAAACACTAACGAATGAAGACCTTGCAAAGATGGTGGATACCTCGGACGAATGGATTACGACACGGACCGGTATCAAGGTTCGCCATATCACTTCTGACAATGAAAGCACGGCATTTTTGGCCACGGAAGCGGCTAAAAAAGCTTTAGCCGAGGCGAATCTTGATGCCCGCGACCTCGAAATTATTATTGTGGCTACTATCACGCCGGAGATGGTCTTTCCATCGACAGCGTCCTTTGTACAGCGAGATCTGGGGGCAAAGAAAGCATGGGTGTTCGATTTGGCCGCTGCATGCAGCGGTTTTTTGTATGGTCTGTCAATTGTGCAGCAGTTTATAGAAAGCGGCCGATTTAAGAATGCCCTCGTAATAGGTGCCGAAACTTTGACTAAGATTACCGACTGGACTGACCGGACAAGCTGTGTCCTTTTCGGAGACGGGGCCGGTGCGGTAGTGCTCGAACAAAGTAATGACAGGTGTGGGGGTATTTTATACAGCACTATGCATTCAGATGGAAACCGCTGGGAAGCATTGAATTGCCAGGCGTACGGTTCTCGCCATCCTGTGGGCAAACAGTTGGACGACCCCAAGAAAATCTATATGGAAATAAAGGGCAGAGAGGTCTATCAGCAGGCCATTCGGCGAATCGTTGAAACTGTTAACCACTGCCTGGACCATTGTGATTTGACCCTTGATGATATTACGATGCTCATCTCGCACCAGATGAATGCAAGGATTGTTGAGTCTGCAGCAAAGCGGTTAAACCTGCCGGACGAAAAGGTCTTTTTAAATATCAACGAGTATGGCAATACCTCAGCGGCCTCGGTGCCAATCGCTTTTGATGAGTGCGTCAGGAAGGGAAAAATCAAACGAGGCGATATTGTAATTTTAGTTGCTTTCGGCGCAGGATTGACGTGGGGAGCAAATGTAATTGAGTTTTAATTGCGTGGATGAGAACATGAGTAAATGAGTAAATGCTAAAATTCCTGTTCTTATCAAAAACTCGTCAACTCATTCACACATAAACACATTCACTAAATGCGAATTATGAAAACCGCCTTTTTATTTCCGGGACAGGGTGCTCAAGCTGTAGGGATGAGCGCCGAAATCGCACAGTCATATCCTGTAGCGGCGGAAATTTTTGACCAGGCCAACGATATAGTCGGATTCGACCTGAGCAGAATTTGCTTTGAAGGCCCTGCCGAGCGTTTGAACAGCACAACAATCTCTCAACCTGCGATTTTTGTAACTTCCACAGCCATATTAGAGGTTCTCAGGACAGGTCCTTCCACAAGTGCTATAACTGCCGATGTAACAGCGGGTCTTAGTCTCGGCGAATACACCGCCCTTTACGCAGCAGGGCTGATTGGTTTTGAGGATGCGCTTACCCTTGTGCAGAAGCGTGGCCAGGTAATGCAGGCCGCGGCGGACACCACCAAAGGGACAATGGTCAGCATTATAGGTCTTGACGAAGAAAAGGTCCGTCAGATTTGTGCCGAGGCCGCCGAGGGTGAATTGCTCGCGCCTGTTAATTTCAACTGCCCCGGACAAATAGTAGTGAGCGGCAGCATTTCAGCCTGCGAGCGGGCCGAAGTGCTGGCAGAAAAATACGGCGCTATAAAAGCTGTGCGGTTAGAGGTGGCAGGCGCTTTTCATACGGAGATGATGGCCAGTGCGGCACAGAGGCTTAAAGAAGCGTTGTCGGATTGTGAGATTTCGGAACCGTCAGAAATCAAAACTATTGCCAATATTACTGCTGAGTATTACCAGTCGAGCCAAAAAATCGCAGAAGGCCTGATAAAGCAGTTGACTTGCCCTATTCTCTGGCAACAATGTATGGAACGACTTCTGACTGATGGAGTTGAAAAGTTTTACGAGATTGGTCCGGGCAGAGTCCTGGCGGGACTTATGAAAAGAATCAATAGAAAAATAAAAGTCGTCAATGTAAGCACTTTGCAATCAATAAAGGAGTTGTGAAGCAAAAAGCGTAACACCATAGCGTAATGTGAAAGATAAAATACGAAATTCGAGGCACGAGATACTAAACAAATTCAAATGCGGTTACGCACGCTTCTAACAGGCGTGACCGAAACATAAAATTCACAAATCAAGGTTTAGGACATTCGAATTTTAGATTTTGACATTGTTTCTGATTTCGAATTTCGATATTCGGATTTACACAAGATACGAAGTATGAAATGCACAATATCGGGAGATTAAAAGGATGTCGGAAAAGAGACTGGCTGTTGTAACCGGAGCCGCCAGGGGAATAGGGCGGGCGATTGTTCTTGAATTGCTCAAGCAAGGCCTAATCGTTGCCGGGCTGGATATCAATGCCGAGCAGCTTAGCGAACTCGAGAATGTTGTAAAAGAAGCCGGTTTTACGGTCATAACTAAATGTGTGGATATAACCAATACGGATGAATTTACGGAGGTACTTGAGTCTCTGTCCGCCGAACACGGCGGCATAGGAATCTTAGTGAACAACGCCGGCATTACTCGTGATGGGCTGATTATGCGAATGAGCGATGAGGATTTTGACAGGGTTATTGATGTCAATCTTCGAGCGGCGTTTGTTGCAATTCGGACTGCGGTAAAGTCTATGGTTCGCAATAAGTTCGGCAGGATTATCAGTCTTAGCTCGGTTTCCGGGGTGATGGGAAATCCGGGCCAGGGTAATTACGCTGCCAGCAAGGCCGGGCTTATCGGCCTGACCAAGACCGTGGCCCGCGAGCTTGCGAAAAAGAATATAACGGCAAATTGTATTGCGCCGGGCTTTATTGTCAGCGAGATGACGGACAAATTGCCACAGCCGGTCAAGGATGCTGCAAAACAGTTGATACCGCTGCGACGATTCGGCAGCGTTGAAGACGTAGCCAAAGCCGCTGCATTTTTCGCAAGTGATGATGCTGCTTATATTACCGGCCAGGTCCTTTGCGTGGATGGGGGTATGGCTATGTAAAAAAAATAAAAAAATGTTTGTAGATGGGTATTTTTATATGTAATATACCCGCCAATAAATAATAAATACAAACGGCTGTTGGCAGCAACTGTCGTTAATGGGCTTTTTTTCGGAAGGTTACGGAATGAATTTTTGTTTAATTAGGGAGGAAAACCAGTGAGTGCTGATGAAATAGATGTTCAAGCAATTGAAGAAAAAGTCATTGAGATAATAAGTGAGCAGATGGGCGCAGACAAGGCTGAAATAACGCGAGAGACCTCATTTATTAACGACTTGAATGCCGACTCATTGGATACGGTTGAGCTCGTAATGGAATTTGAGGACGAGTTTGATATGAGTATTCCGGACGAGGAGGCCGAGAAGATCCAGACCGTCGGCGCTGCAATTGACTACATCGTTAATATTGCACAATCCAAAAGCCAAGAGTAGCGAACAAGTTTAGTATGAGTAAACGGCGAGTTGTTATTACGGGCTTAGGTTGTGTAACCGCCTTAGCCGAGTCCGCTGATGAGCTTTTCGCTGCGCTGTGCGAGGGTAAAAGCGGCATCTCTACAATAAAATCGTTCGATACCGGTGCGTACCCGGTAAAGATAGGGGGCGAGATAGGAAACTTTGACGTAACCAAATACATTGACCAGCGTGAAAGCAAGCGGATGGATCGCTTTACGCAGTTTGCTATGGCTGCCGCAAAGCAGGCTGTGGGTGACAGCGGCCTTGACTTTTCCAAAGAAGACGTTTTGCGTGTCGGTGTCATTGTAGGCACAGGCATAGGCGGTATCAAGGAAATCGAGGAGCAATATATCAGACTAGTGCGCAAAGGCCCAAGACTGGTTTCACCGTTTACTATCCCAAGGCTTATGGCCAATGCGGCCAGCGGTAATATCGCTATTCGTTACGGCTTGCGGGGGCCCAATTTTTGTGTTACGAGCGCCTGTGCTTCGGGCAATCACGCTATCGGAGAGGCTTTTTCCAATATTGTCGCCGAACGAAGTGACATTATGATAACCGGCGGTGCCGAAGCCGCTCTTACCCCGATAGGATTAGCTTCGTTCTGTGCTGCCAGGTCACTAAGCACTCGAAACGACAACCCACAAGGTGCCTCAAGACCGTTCGACAGGGACAGAGACGGATTTGTTCTTTCCGAAGGTGCCGGGGTTTTAGTTCTGGAAGAAGAAAAGCGCGCAAAGAAACGCGGTGCAAATATATACGCTGAGCTTCTTGGTTACAGCGCAACTGATGATGGTTATCACATTACCGCCCCCCTGCCGGACGGTAACGGTGCCGCGACAGCGATGAAGCTGGCATTGATTGATGCCGGTGTCGAAACAGAAAAGATAGATTATATTAACGCACATGGGACAGGTACCGAGCTAAATGACATTGCAGAAAGTTCGGCAATAAAGTTTGTATTTGGCAAGCGTGCATATAAGATACCCGTAAGCTCAACCAAAAGCTCACTCGGGCATCTGCTTGGCGCCAGCGGCGCCGTTGAGCTTATAGTATGTGTAAAAGCCATTAACGAGTCAACTATCCCCCCTACTATCAACCTGGAAAACCCCGATGAGCGCTGCGACCTCAAGATGGACTTTGTGCCTCTTTCGGCTCGACAGGCAAAGGTCAATATCGCGATGAGCAATTCTTTCGGCTTCGGGGGCCATAATTCCTGCCTGGTCGTGGGGAAGGTCAATTGACTATTTATTATTGATTATTGACTATTGTATCGGAACGCCATTTTTCAATAATCATTCATCAACTTCTGCTATCTCCTGTAACTATCAGTTGTGCTGATGGTGTTTAGGTTTGACCTGACAATAAAGTTCGGCTATTGTATAGTTTTACAGTGGCTTTGCAACGACTGGATTGTTATTGTTTTTTAAAACTGATCACCACAAGTGGAATCATGGTCTAAGGATAAGGTTCGTCGAGCAAATGAATATAGCTTTGGCAATTGTAATTTTAGTTGTTGGGCTGGCGATACTGTGGAAATGCGCCGAACTGCTTGTGGCCGGTGCGGTTGGATTAGCACGGCGGCTCGGTATCAGCACGCTTGTCGTCGGTCTGACGGTGGTGGCTATGGGAACTTCGGCGCCGGAATTGGCTGCGAGCATCGCCGGTGTTTTGCGAGAGACCGGCGGAGGAAATATAGCTGTCGGTAACGTCTTCGGCTCGAACATTGCAAATTTAGCTCTCGTAGGCGGTCTGGTTGCCCTGATTCGGCCGCTAATGGTCAAAAGACAAACGCTTTGCCGTGAAATACCTGTGATGATTCTTACGGCACTGCTATTGTGGCCTTTTTTGCACAATTCGTATTTGGCCCGAGCGGAAAGCATTGCGTTGTTAATTGTGTTTGCAGCGCTGATATTGCTGACGATACATATAGCGCGGAAAGAGAGCAAGCAAAACAAAAATAAACAAGCAGAAGCAAAAAGATTGGCCGCAGAGAATGCAAACGATACAGAGGTAATTACCAGCGCAAGCGGGGACAGGATAAAGAGCGGAGACGGCATCAAAAATTTGCTCTTTATTGTGATTGGTCTGACAGGGTTGGCGATTGGTGCAAAAATGGCGGTTGAGGGGGCTGTGTTTATCGGCCAAAAGGTCGGCCTGAGTGAAAGCGTTATTGGGCTGACTATTATCGCGTTCGGGACATCTCTGCCGGAGCTTGTAACCTGCGTGGTGGCGGCTATCAAGGGCTATCACGACATTTCCGTCGGCAATCTGGTCGGTTCCAATATTTTCAATACGCTGCTCGTTGTCGGTGGAGCAGGCGTCGTTCGGCCATTTGAAGTAGGTTCACGGTTCGCAGGAGGGGCCGATTATTGGATTATGATTATTGCCAGTGCGGCTTTTGCCTTTGCGGTCCTTATCGGCAAGCGCACTATCGGACGGATAAGCGGGACGCTGCTGGTCTGCGGATACATTGGATACTTAGTGTATTTATTCGAATATAGCGGATAGGTGATATTATGAAAGCGAAAAGGTATTGGATTTATGTAATAATAGGAACGTTAGTTTCTTTGAGCGTCTTTGTGGGAGCAATAGCCGACACAAAAGAAGAAGAAAGAATTCAAATCCAGGAAGAGTTCCACAGACGCCTGCGCGACTCTGATGGGGTTTACGTGTATGTGGATGTCATTGCAAAGGCCGAGTCGGAAGAAAAATCAATGGAGGCACAATTTCAAACCGACGTAGAGCTTGAGCTGCGAAATTACAGCATAAAAGTATTGACCAAAACAGAAATGGAACAAGCAGAGGGGCGTCCGCGTCTGGCAGTATATCTGGTAGCGTACCAGGACCCGGCATACAAAGAAGCATATCTTTATTGTTTTCGGATTGCACATCTCGAAGATGCGACCTTGGTAAGAAACTATGGTTATGCCGAGGGTATTTGCTGGGACAGCGGCCTTTATGTAGGCAGAGGAAAAGAACCTTCTATAAGACAAATAGTGAAAACTCATGTTAATAAATACATCAATGACTACCTTGCAGCTAATCCGAAAAAGCCGGCAAAGCTCAAAGAAGATGTGAGTAGTTAATTGGTTAATTAGTTAATTGGTTAATGTTGGGATATTTGATGCTGGATGTTCGGTGCTGGGTGCTCGATACTCGTTGCTGGTTGCTCGTGCGATGTGTAAATGATGTGTAAATGAGAAGATGCGCAGATGAGTATATGAAAATGCTAACGGTGTGCAGTCCGTAAGGACTCCTTGCGGAGTGCATACCCTACCGCTCAAGGGCGCAAGAAAAGAAATATCGAATATCGAGCAAGGAATGTCGAATATTGAATTAAATGGGCCCGCGCTTACGCCTGGGCCTCTGAAGTAAACTACCACCGCTTGAAGGCGGTAGCTTTACATATGGGCTGTAATCCCGTTAAAGCCAAGAAAATCCGAAGCACGAAATCCGAAATCCGAAACAATATCGAATGTTCAAAATATAAATTTTAAAAACAAAAACACCTCCGCAGATGAGACACTGTTTTGAATTTTCTTAATTCGGATTTTGAATTTGTTTTGGATTTCGATACTCGAATTTCGAGTTTATAATATTGAATTGAGCATCGCTTCCTCCATTTAACCAATCACCAATCCCGCCAAAGTCCGTGGCAGTCCTTGTCTAAAGAGTCCGTGTTAGTCCGTGTCAATCAGTCCCAGGAAAATTTTGGGGTTTCTTCAAGCAAATCCTGCACTCGCTTCTTTACGTTCTCATTCTTGAACTTGTCACTCCTCCATATATCAATCTGGTCCCTGCTTTCCGTGACGCGTTCCTGGAGTTCTTTAAGCCACTTAAGCAGGCGTTCGTATTCTATTTGCTTTCTTCTGACGATCAGGTCGAACCTTCGGGCAACCATCTTTTCCAGCTCAGCTACCAATTTTTGCTTTTCTTTCTCATTTTCAGCAGCCTTGATTGTATTGAGAAGCTCATCTTGTCTTTGTTTGAGTTTCAAGTCTTCTATAAGAACCTCAGCTAATTCAGGATTTCTTCTTCCCTCTTCAAAAATTCGTCCGTACTTATTCCATGCAAGCTCATACTTCTTCGTATATAAGCCCGGGTCTTTCTCCTTCAATTTAGCGAGCTCTTGTGCTTCCTTGGCAAGATTTTTTCCCAGCCACTCAAGAAACTCATTTTGCCTTTCCCGTCTCCACTTATCTATTCGCTCTCTGACTATCTTGCCGAACTCCTCACGGCCGTGTCTTCTAAGCTCTTCCATAAACCTCTCAGGGTCTTTTTCGCGCAGCCTTGCCAACTCCTTTGCCTTTTCAGGGTCACTTTCCTGCAGGCCCTTCATAACGCGGTCAATTTCCTCTTCGGTCGGTTCGAACCTTCTTGGTCCTCGTCCCAGTCCCCGCCCGGGCCCCGGCCTTGCTCCAGGTTCAGGTCCTTCAGGTCCCATTGATTCATTCTCATTCCAGATGTTTTTTTCATTCTTCTCTGCAGCATAGCAAGGCAGGACGATTGCCGTTGCCACCCCTACTATGACCAGAACTAAAATGATTCTGCGACTTAACTCCATTTTTTATCCCTTCCAGAAATCACTATTATTAACTTCTATAAGCTCCATTTCTATTTCGGTTATTGTGCTGTCGCCGTTACCGTCATCATCTCCCAGCTGCAAAGTCGTCAGCTCGTCCTCAATCTGCTCAATTTCAGTAGTAAAAATCGCCAGGTCTGAATCGTCGATAGCAATATTGTCACTCTCCCAAATTGCAGTTGGTATAATCGAGGTAAGTTGTATACCATTGGGTTCGCGGGGACTTTTTTGGAATAAGCTTAGGCCTATTGCCGTGATGAAAATAACTGCTGCCGCAGCACAAGCCAGCTTGTAAGCTATGTGCTTGAACACATCTGCTCTTCTTGCCGGCAGACGCATGGTGATTTCAGCCTTTATATCGGCTATGAGCATATCATCAGGTTCTGGTGCAGGATGTTCACGGAGGATTTGTTCAGCCTTTTGGACATCTTCGACGCAGCTTTCAGCCTGTTCGGCATTCAGGAATTTCTCGAACAGCTCTTTCAAATTTTCCTCGTTTCGACGTTTCATAATGTTATCCCTCCATTAACTCTCTCAGTTTCTTCAGCCCCCGATGCAGCTTTGCCAACGTTGTCCCTATCGGCTCAGACCGCATCAGGGCTATTTCTTTGAAACTCAGTTCTGAATAAAAACGCAGCATTATCAATTCTCTCGTATCTGTATCCAGCCTTGTGAGCTGTATCTGTAACTTGTCAATTTGCTCGTTGTTTGATTGTTTTGGCTCTGATAGCTGTGGTTCAATTTGTTCTTTCTGAACATCGAGCAGTTTTTTCCGTCGCTGTTTGCTCCTTAAATAATCGTGAAAGATATTAGATGCTATTCTGAACAGCCAAGCATTAAAAGAGCCGCCCTTGTAAGAGGCGATTTTCTCAACCAACTTGACAAATAGCTCGCTTAAAAGCTCGTCGCTAACATCATTATTGCCCGTCAAACGGTAAAAATAACCGTAACATTGGCTTGCATACATATCGACTACCTGCGAAAAACACTTAGAATCCCTGTTCTTGCAGCCAATTATTATCTGGGCTAAGTCATCGCTTTTTGCCATATTTAAGCGTTTTTACGTAAATACAGACGGCTTGGGCAGCCGATTTATTGCATAAATCCACAAAAATCAACGTCCGGATATCATTGGGTGGTCCTATAAGGTGTCTTCTATTCCATTCTGGAAGAGAAGACAACCATTGGCACCCTTAATAATAACCGGACAAACGCATAGGGCCTCTGGTTTTTAGCCAGTTCAAATATCCTCTTTTTCCTCCTGCTCCTCCTGCTGCTCCTCCTCCTGCTCTTCATCATCGAGCTTCCAACTGTCAGCTTCGTCCAGCTCGTTTATCTCCCGCTGCATAAATTGGATGATTTTGTCCTGCAGTGGTGCCATTTTACCGTACCACTTTAGCATTCCCTGATAGCTTGCCAACAGCATATCCAGACGGATTAGCTGCCATTTGTCTATGCATTCCGGCTCTTTAATATTGGTAAACGGGTCGCATTTGAAGGTTCTTTTGTCACCGGGACCCATCTCACAAAATTCGCAATCTTTGCACTGTATCATTTTTGCACTCCAAAACTATTTGTCGAAAAGTCGGCAATTCTAATAAAACCTTTCCTGACAGCGTGTCCGGCTTTTGTTTATAATTGAGCTGCACACTATTTGTTCGTTTTTGAATTTTTATTTTTACTTTTAATTCCTTTTATAATATCATATATTGCAGAGGCTTAAAAGTATTTTGCAATAAACAAATTTGGTCTGTTTGTGGAGAAATAGATGGCAAAAGCAAGACGTAGGCGCAAAATTGGCAGTAAAAAGAGACGCGCCAAATGGAAAATGCGGCATAAAATAAGCTGAGTGTTGGTTATGCGTTGTGCGTAAAATGAATAGATGAGCGGATAAGTAAATAGGTAGGCCGGTTAGCGCATCTACGCATAAAGACATTCATGCATAAGCTCAATACACAACACGATGAAGCACTTCACAATAACTTTCAAGCCCGACAATAAGCAAATATCCATTCACTCAGGTGCTGCACTTATCGAGGCTGCGGGCCAGGCCGGTATAATTCTGAACACCATTTGCGGCGGCAAAGGCACCTGTAAAAAGTGCCTGGTAAACCTCGAACCGGACGGCCGAGAGGTCCTTGCCTGTCAATACCATATCCAAAACGACCTTACAGTAACAATTCCCGGCAGCTCCAGATTCTTCGAGCAGAAAATCCTGGAACACGGCATCGATACACAAATCGACTTGGCTGCGGCAGTATATGAAAAATATCAGGAAAAAGCAGCCCAGGAAAAGATATTCGGCATAGCCATCGATATCGGGACAACGACCATCGTCGCCAAACTAATCAATATGGCTGACGGCCAATGTCACTCTACGGAAGCAACCCTCAACCCCCAAAGCCGATACGGTGACGATGTTATAAGCAGAATCGCATACGCACAAAACGATGAAAAGCTGGCTGAGCTGCACAAAGCCATAATAGACTGCGTAAATGACCTGACCACAAAGCTCTGCAAAAAGACCTCTATCGAAGCAAAGGACATATACGAAATGTGTGTCGTCGGCAATACAACTATGAACCATATCTTTCTGAAATTGCCTGTAATCCAGCTTGGGCGGGCACCGTACAAGGCATTTTCACTCGATGCACACGATGTACCTGCTGAACAGTTGCATATAGAAATGAATTCTGCCGGCAATGTCCATACCGTTGAGAATATAGCCGGCTTCGTAGGCTCGGATACTACCGCAGTCGCGCTCGCAGTGGATATAGATTCAGCCGAAGAAACGACGCTGGTCATTGACATCGGTACAAACGGCGAGCTTGTGCTCGGCACAAAAGACAAACTCTATGCGGCCAGTTGTGCGGCCGGGCCGGCTCTGGAAGGTGCACGCATAACCTGCGGCAGCAGAGCGGTCGAAGGCGCAATAGAGGCCGTCGTTGTAAATAAAGATGATATAGATTTGGACGTGATAGGGAGCCGCCCGGCCCGCTCTATATGCGGCAGCGGCCTGATTGACGCGGTGGCAGTAATGCTGGATTTGGGTATCATCGATTCATCAGGCCGGTTCGTCGAGCCGCAAAAATTGCACGACAAACTTCCACCGACCATTTTTTCGCGAATCATCGAGCAGGATGGCCAATTAGCTTTTTGCCTTTACAGAGCCGCGAACGTAAGTGAGCGGAAAGTGTTTCTGACGCAGAAGGACATTCGTCAGATGCAATTAGCAAAAGCGGCCATCCGAACGGGCATCAGGCTTTTACAGAAGAAGGTCGGCCTTGAAGATTGCAACATAGAACATATTCTTTTAGCCGGTGCTTTTGGTAATTACATCCGAAAAGAAAGTGCGCTGCGAGTAGGCCTGTTACCCGCAGTCTCTGTGGAGAAAATTCGTTTTGTCGGTAATGCCGCCGCTTCCGGAGCAAGGATGATACTTCTGAGCCGGCACTGGCGCGACAAGGCCCGCGAAGTGGCCCGCAAAATTGAATATGTCGAAATCGCCCATGAGCCGGAGTTCCAGGACGTGTATGCCGATTCAATGCTATTTTAATACACGGACTAACACTGACGTTTTAGGACACTGACTGACACGGACGCTTAAGAAACTATACAGATTGCGCAGATGTGTAAATTCGCTGGTGGGACGAAATGGCGTGTGGAGCATACCCTACGCTAATGAGAATATGCGAAGAGCCTTTAGAATAATCTTAGGCACAGTGTTGATTATCCTCGGTGTGTTGGCGGCGCTGACACCGTTTTCTCCAGGCTCGTGGCTGGCACTCATCGGATTAGAAATTCTGGGATTGAGAATGCTGTTTCAGCGAAAGTTCTTGTCTTTGCTTCCAAGGAAATACCACGGCAGGGTGAAGAGTATGTTTAAAAAAAGAAAGAAGAAACCATAAGCTCGGATGTAGTATCATAATGATACATCCGTTCACATCCGTAACTGACGAATTACTAACTTTTTCATTGATTTTTGGTCAAGAAAGTTTATAATTAATATGGGTGGAATTTATTTTATCAGTTTTTTAAGGAAAGGTAGTTATAGTAATGCACAAACGACAAGGATTCAACCCGTTAGAAAAAAGAATCCCTGATCGGGGAAGCGAAAGATTTCTAAAGGGATTCACATTGATAGAACTGCTGGTGGTAATTGCAATTATTGCGTTGTTGATGGGTATATTGATGCCGGCCCTGCAGCGGGTGCGGAAACAGGCCAGGACCGTCTATTGTCTGAACAGCCTCAAACAGCTTGGTATAGCAATGCAATCATACGCTCTTGATAACGAGGATTTTATCCCCCGTGCGCTGGACCATAAAGTGAAATGGATACTGGAATTCATTCCATACTTAGGCAGTGAATACAGAAAAATCGAGGATTACCGGGATGTTGACGTATATCAGTGCCCGTCCTTTCCTCGTAACGGAATAGGTCAATATGGCCACAGTAACGCCGAGCAGACAGTGGATTATGTCGTGAACGCCTGGGATATGGATAATCCGGGTCTATCAAACAGCGAGCAGGGAATCCAAAAGAATGAGCCAAGCAAGCTCAGCAGTGTCAAGTCCCCCGCCCAGCGGATTTATATGGCCGATAACGAGGCTGGCGATTGGCGCCCTGTCGTCAGGAACAAATATGAGCTTGATATCCTGTCCAGGATGGACTATCTGGACGTTTGGTCGAGAACGCATTTGCCCGCCTCGGAAGAAACTACCAAGGGCAGTAACCTGACCCGACGGATTTCCCGTGACCGGCATCGCGGCAATGGCTGTAACAATCTTTTCTTCGACGGCCGTGCCGATTGGCTGCACAGGGACGAAAACACCGCTCGATTTTGGTGCGGCAGTGAATTACCATGAGAACTGGTGATTGGTTAAATGGAGGGGAGGAACTCACTTCGATATTCCTTACCTGTCCCGATGGTTTTAATCGGTATTTGGAATTCCTTGCTCGTTTCTTGTGCCCTTGTGACTTGTTCACTTTTGCCTTGTGCACTAATTTGTTTGTCGGGCCGTCCAGGAGCAAGATAAAATTAATCATTTGACCGGAAAGCTGAAAGCATATAGAGTAAGAGATGCAAGAAAGTGAGGTCAAATATGAAAGAGAATGAAAGATGTGGGGAATGCCGGTTCTTTGTGCGAAAAAAGGAGCAGGACAAAAAGGGCGAATGTCGCAGGCACGCACCCCGACCGGGCGCAAGCTTCCAAATAGGGGGTAAAGATATTGGGAAAGAGCCGCGATGGCCGGAAGTCAGCGTCGATTGCTGCTGCGGTGAATTTGAACAAAAATAAGCAGGATAATCAGCATTTCAGACTCATGCTTCGTAGCGAGTACTTCGCAGAATAGCATTTCAAATTTCAGATTTAAGATTCGTGGAAAGTAAACCGTAAAAATGAGATTGCTGCGGCAGCCTTTGTTGGCCTCACAATGAAGTTTTAAATAGATTCCTCGGCTGCGCTCGGAATGACGACGAGGAATATCGAATATCGAAGCCCAACAGATAAATTCGGAGCATACAAGGAATTTCGAACAATGAAGTAAGGATTGCAACGGCTATGCTTATAATTCGTTTCGCATTTGCTCGGCTTTAGTGGCTTGCTTGAGAATCTTTTTTTCTTTGTGCGTCAGGTTGTGCAGGCCCTGGTCGTGGACTTTTTTCAGAATGCGGTCAACTTCAAACTGGAGGTTGCGCTGCTCGTCCATTTTCTTTTTCCATTGTGCGGTTCCGATTTTGAATTTGAATTTGTCGCGCCAGGAGCGTGAGAATACATAAATGGCCCCTACGGCCATACCTGCCAGATGTGCTGCGTGGCCGCCGGCGTTTGCGCCTCGTGTTATTACAAAGAAGAAGTACATAATTGTCAGGCCGACCGCCGCTACCCTTATCGGCACGGGAAAAAGAATAATAAAGACAACAAATTGCGGGAAAAGAATTGCACAGGCAGCGAGCATACCAAGAATTGCACCGGAGGCCCCTACCATAGGCACGGACCATAAAAATTTGAGGGCGACAAGTAAAGTGTAAAACAGGCCGCCGGCAACACCGCAGCTAAGATAAAAGATGATGAATTTTTTACTGCCCCAATGTCGTTCGAGTGTCGGCCCAAGGAAATATAAACCGAGCATGTTAAAAAGGATGTGAATTATATGGACGTGCAGAAATTGATACGTTATCAGCCGCCAGACCTGAAGGACAGAGCCAAATGAGTACGGAAAGACAGAAAACCATTTTTCAAAAAAGTTTATAGGTTGCGGGAGGCCCGGAACTGAAATGTTGCTTGGGAGAAAGAGAGCTCCGGCAAAAAAGGCGGAAAAATTGATAATCAACAAAAATTTGACAATGGGCGTAATGTGCGGGAAGTGCATTCGCATCTGCGGCGCAGAGCGATATTGCGACTGAAAATCCGCCTGAGTGTAATCTCTGTCGTAAATACCCATATTTTCGATACTCGATACCTGTTTCTCGTTGCTTGATATTGACTCTTGAAGTTAACGCTCTCTTACGGTCGCGGCTCTGTCTGTGTTTTGTATTATTTATATATTATGGTCAATTTTGCAAAATATTCAAGATAAAAAAAACACAAGACTTAGAGGCTCTAACAAAAAGACTCAAAATAGTCCATATCAGCACTGAAAACTGAGATTATTTTCATTTTGACAGAGGCTCTTAATATATAAGACTCAAGACTTAAGAGTTTTTGTTTTCATTATCTGAAATATCGCCATCAGGACCGCACCGAGGACAATCATAGCGATGCCGAGAATTTGCGATATTGTCAGGCCGTCAAATTCAAAGGGATTGTCGTCGCGCAGAAACTCAATAAAAAAACGTGTGATGCCGTAAAGAACAAACATCAAAGCAAAGGTTAAGCCGGGTTTGCTAAAGATTTTGCCGGAGGTTTTAGAGCTGCCGGCGTTTTGTGACCTTCGCCAGAAAAAGTAAAGTATGAGGCATAAGATAGCGGCACCGGCGGACGTGTATAATTGGGTTGGATGAACAGGCAGGCATCGATACTTGCCTTTTGTGACCTCGATTTTTTGCTGCTCGGTTAAGTCTTCGTATGTTTTCGGGTGCCAATTTCCGTCCCTGTCAATAAAGCTTAAATATTCTTCTTGAGGTAATTCCAGATGAGGAGCAGAACGATTCCTTTCCAAATCGGCGTTGATTTGACTGAGGTAAGGGATGGAGTTATATGGGAAACGAACGGCCCAGGGAAGCTCTGTTGGTCTGCCGAAGCAGCAGCCGTTTAGAAAACAGCCGATTCTGCCGAATGCAAGAGCCAACATCAGGCCGATAGCAAGTATATCCAAGTAGTGGCGGATGGGGAGCTTATGGTACAGTAGATAAAAAAAGATGATGGTGATTGCCAGGATCACGCCGCCCAAAAGCTCGAGGCCGCCGTACCAGACAGCAAAGACAGACGCCAGATTTCCTTTGAAATGCTCAAAATAATGAATTACGTAAAACAGACGCGCCCCTACCACCCCACCTATCAAAGAGTAAAGAGCCGCATTTGTAATGAGCTGAGGGTCGGGCGTGATGTTGCGGCTGAGGCGCCTTATGAGATAGACGGCGGCAAGAAAACCGATGACCATCATCAGGCCATAGCTTTTTAGGGTCACATGGATGTAAGGTATCTCGAAAAGTTCAGGAAACATTTATCTTATCGCATATATTGTATGTCATATTGCGTATAACTTTTACCATTTGTATTTAGATAGTAATCGCCATCGGTTATTCTTATTCACTACTTTTAATTTTGTTATTTTCGTCGAGAACGACAATTTTCGGTTTAAAATCTTCAGCTTCATTAGGAGTCAAGAAACCAAAAGCAAGAATGATGACGATGTCTTTCGTCTTAATCAACCGGGCTGCCGCACCAAGTATTACGACCTGGCCGGAGCTGGCTTCAGCAGGAACGGCATAGGTTTCCAGCCGATTGCCGTTGTTTAAATCAGCGACCAAAACAGATTCGTAAGGCAAGATGCCGGCTGCTTCCATCAGGGTAGAGTCTATGGCGATACTGCCAGGGTAGTGCAGCTTAGTGTCGGTAACCGTTGCACGATGTAACTTGCTTTTCAGTATCTTTACGAGCATAATCGGTATCTTGTGATTCGATTTACTTTACTGCTCATGACTACGACTACTGGGCCGTCATTATATATTACTGTTCACCGGTGTCCATGAGAATGTTGTCTATTAGTCTTGCGGGGCCGATTCTGACGGCTACGGCTGAGAGGACTTTGCCGGCAATCTTGTCAACATTCTGAAGCGTCTCAGCGTCAACGATACTTACATATTCGATTTCAATTGAT
>JBAQFY010000236.1:0-2901 GCA_049287505.1 Sedimentisphaerales bacterium
GGGCAAAGTATAAGCTGACTGTTCGGGCCAAAGGATACCAGACACGACAAATCATCATTGATGGGCCAGATAAAAGCAAAAAACTCATTGACCTCGGCACTCTTACCCTACAGCCGCAAGACCCGTCCAGCCCCGCCACTGTGCTATTCAGGTAAGATCCCGGGCAAGTGCCCCCCCTAAAAATCGCCGTGACCGCAATTCGATCTGTCAGGCAACTTTTAGAATCTTTGCGGTGTCATCGCTAAGATCTGCATCGGCGTCGGCATTAAGCTTCTTCCACTCGCCGGGAAGAAGCTCGTCTATTTTGTCAGCAGGATGCGTGCTCACTCGGGCAAGAACGTCTCGGAAATACCGGAATGGGTCGATATCATGCAATTTACAGCTGGCCACAAGGCTGTAAATGATGGCCGCTCTCCAGGCTCCGGCTTCGCTTCCCGCAAACATATAATTCTTTCGTCCGATCACGACCATCCTCAATGTCCGCTCTGAAAGATTGTTGTCAATCTCCAACATCGGATCATCGACATATCTGTTGAGAGCCTCCCACTGGTTGAGCGAATAAGTTATAGCTTTGCCTATTGGGCTTTTGGGCAACACCTGATTCTTA
The DNA here is from genome assembly GCA_049287505.1 of Sedimentisphaerales bacterium. GTDB lineage: Bacteria > Planctomycetota > Phycisphaerae > Sedimentisphaerales > Anaerobacaceae > NIOZ-UU13. Next base: position 608 of record JBAQFY010000236.1, read on the forward strand.
TACTCATCCAGGACAGTTTTAATTTCTGCAAGGATCGGCTTGGCTTCTTTTTGCCTGGCCTCCAGCAATTGTGCACTACTGTAATTCTCATCCTTGGCTTCACGCTCAATATCGTAAAGCTTGCCCCACAGCACCAGCAGACGCGCCGCTCTGACCGGATCCGTCTCTAATGCGTAATCAAACTTCCGGCGAGCATGAGCATGACAACCCACCTCGGTTGCATCTGATTTTCTGAAGAATTCGTCATAGCCGCTATAGGCATCCGCCTGCACATAGCCAGAAAATTTACCTAAAAACTTTACCGGCCCTTCTCTGGACCGGGTCGGTGTGAAATCAAACACAACGTTATGGTCTTTATCAACATAAACCCATAAATAGCCGTTATATGTCGAGCCTCGACGCTTCTTGCTTTTGACCGGAATGGGTGTGTCATCAGTATTGATCTTAGGCGATCGAAGAATCCTCGCGTGCATCCTTTTGACCAAGGGCGCTAACAAATCAGCACTCTTGCCCACCCAGTCGCACATCGTGGAAACATTGATATCAACGCCATGCCTTTTAAGAATACCTTCCAGCCTGTTCAACGGACTATGATCACAATACTTACTGGTAATAATATGAGCCAACAGCCCTTCGCCGGGGATGCCTTTGTCAATCGCCATAGGAGGCAGTGGGCCGATGGATATATGGCTTTCGCACTCCTTGCAGGCATATTTGTATCGTACATATTTCTTGACGTAAAATGAGGCCGGGACATATTCGAGCTTTTCGGTTTCTTCCGAACCGATACGCTGTTTTTCCTTATGGCATGCAGGGCAGGTCTTTTCTTCGTCTGCGGGCTCGATCTCAATGACTTCTCTGGGCAGATCCTTGGGCAAAGGGTTCCGGCCGTGATGATCCGCGTTTTTCCTCTTCTTGACGGTTTTGGCGTTTGACGGCTTCTGCTGGTCTATCTTTGCCTTAACTTGGTCATAGAGATTCTCAAACAACAATCGTTGAGCGGTATCCAGCTTCTCGGATTTCTTGCCGAACAACTGTCGCTTGAGATAATATAACTGGCCATTCAAGTCCTCGATTTGATCCAGTAACGTGAGCACCATCTGCTTGAGGGTGTTCGCGTCATTTGGCAATTGTTCTATTGAGGTGCCCGCGGTGATCTTTGTTTCTGCTGTCATCTAAAGAGGAAAATATTAGAAGAATAATCATCATCCATAACGATAGTGACAGTGTAACAAAGACATAAAAAGAAGCAAGAAAAAAATCTGAAAAACACAAAATATTTTTGAGTGACATACCTTATGCATGCACGCTGCGTTTGTAACGCTTACGCTGTTTGGCATTGGAGAGGTCGATACCTTCGAGGATCAATGATAACGTCGTCATATCAATCTCAAGACTTGTGGTTTTGGAGGGATTGCCGATGCTCTCGAACGAACCTCGTTCAAGCCTTTTGTACCAGATGCAAAAACCCGTCCTGTCCCAAAAAAGTATCTTGCACTTGTCGCCGCGCTTGTTGAAGTAGACAAACAAATGACCGCTGAACGGATCCTGGCCCATCATGTTATTTGCGAACATCGAGAGCTTGTTAAACCCGCAACGCATGTCCGCAGGCTGAGTGTATATGAATATTCGTACGGATGAGGGAAGCGTCAGCATAAGCCCGCCTGGCGTAAAACGGAAAGGACATTGCTCAAGATCTTGTTGTCTGCTGTGGAGCTTATTCGCAACGTATGACCCGAGGAAAACAGAAGCTCTAAGACGGCGTGGTCGCTCTTGGGCATCGCAACCTCTATGAAGGCCGATGGCCTCGGATCAGCCGGTTCCTTCCGCTGCGCGTTACGGCCGGAAAGTCTCTTTCGCCAACTGTAAAAGGTTCCTTCTGGCAGTCCTTCAGCTTTGCAGAACTTGCTGACCGACATGCCGCTATCCTGCCAGGTCTCGATAACCATCTGCCGGAACTGCCGCCGCTCGCTATTCGATTTTGTTTGTTTGCTGCTCGTGATTAATCTCCAATGAAATCATGAGCAGATTATCAGCTTTTCAAAGAACGCAGCAAGATGCACTTGCTCGGGACCTTACATTCAAAGCAACCAGCAAGATACAGCAGAATTGTTCATCGCCAATGGAGCTGACATCAATTCGGGAGCCGGTTTACCAACCTACACACCGCTCAACGAAGCTATCGAGGCTGGTCACAGTCACTTGGTCAGAATGCTTCTATCTAATGGGGCGGATCCCAATTCAATGAGCGGTCAGGATCGCTGCACGCCGCTCCATTTAGCCGTTTGCTGTGA
>JBAQFY010000237.1:0-1824 GCA_049287505.1 Sedimentisphaerales bacterium
CCAGATAGTCTTCCTCTTCAGAATAGACCTTCCACCAGAACGTTACCGTACCTTCCCCTTCCACCGTGGTCTGAAGCCAGGATTGCTCCTCGTCACCAACGGACCCGCTCCTGGCAGAATCACCACCGTAATAGCCAGAGAGGGATTCACTTGCCAGTTATTATCACCGCCGCATTTCCTGCTACCGAAACCAACGAATCGAATTGACAAGACAGGATGTCCGCCGTGTCGGAGCACTGGCGAGACAGGTTTCCTCTAAGCTGATTGATATGTAGTGTACCAAATAATGACTTTCGCCGTCAAGTAAAGATAGGTCAATTTCGACTTGCCAGATGCCTCTTCCAGCCTCAAACTCAAAATAACGACCCCCCTCAAGGCCCTGGCTCAGTGGAGGGCATTCCTCGGCAGGAAAAATATGCCCGGACCCACACCATCAGGGTATGGGACGGTACCATCGGCTGTAATTGAAACCTTCATAGGTATGACGTCCGAGGCCGAGTAGGTCTCAACGTGTCCGTCGGTGTATCCTGCCTTCAGCTTGATTTCAGGAGAATTGTTAGGATCGCTCTTGCGGTACCAAAAGGATGAAAGGAGGAATGTTTCGGGCGTAATATCAGCTCCATCGAATGGTTCGCAGCTGCTGAACGAGTAGGGATTTCTCCAGTGGTCATAGCCAAAATAGTCGCTCACAAGCAGCTTGCTGTATCTTCCACTACTTGCCGGACCTTGCGGTCCTCTGAAAACAACCCTGCGGCCGCCGAGAAATCCTCTGTAGTTCCAATAGAAACAATATGTACCACCAACCGGGTCAGATGGAAAAGCGGTATTGGGATTATCCCAATCATCGCCGGCATCCCATGCCTGCTGCAAGTACTTATATTTATGTGGCACATTTGGGCAATACATAATACTCGCATCGGGTATGTATCTCCGCAGGTATTCGCTCATGGCACGGTATAGCTGTGGACTACGGCGTCTGTTACCAGTTAACCTGGTTGAGTCCGACCAGTTCCAGGTATCATCAAATCCTATAGTGGCAACCGATTCGGGGTATCTTTCATTGTGGTCTGACGCATAGAGATTCATTGCGGACGTGATTTGTCTCTGATTGCTCATGCTCAGCATCGTCCGGGCCTGAAGCCGCACCCGGCTGAATACAGGAAGCGCAATACCCATCATTACGGAGATGATGGAAATAACCACAAGCAACTCGACCAGCGTAAATCCCCGTTTGTGTATATTGCCTACCTTCATGTGTCTGTATTGGGCCAGGATTTCTCTATCCTCCTGCCATGCTTGGACAATTCTATGTGCGCATACTCTGCGCCTCTATCATAATTACTTCATTATACTCGCTATTTAATCCCATGTCAACAGGAAAATTGTGGTTTTTATCGGGTGTAACAAAAATTTTTTTAGGTGGTCAGGATTCAATACGCTGCAGGTTTGTGAACAGGTTCCTGCTGACTACGAGAGTTTGCCTGCTTGTGATTGCTTAGTCGCAGCTCCTTTTTGCAACGCTAAGCCTTTCATTCAAAAAGACTTAAGACAACTGACTATCACAATTGGTAATCACCACGACGGGCCGCTCTTGCTTGCATACGGCGTTCCACCGTAAGCACCCATGTTCAGTCTGCCGCCGTGAGGTTTCTGCTCACGCCCGATGTGCATGCTGGGGTCACCGCTATCAATACAAGGACTTGTTTGTGAGTCCGTTACCCAAACATTATTTGGCAAATATCTGCCGTATTCGGACTGCAAATGGTAGTCGCCGTTGTCAGGGTCAGCGAACATGGGGTCTTTGCTTATATTGCCGCGTTCTTG
>JBAQFY010000238.1:0-5574 GCA_049287505.1 Sedimentisphaerales bacterium
GTTCAGTATGTGCAAAAACCGGGATATAAACTCCAAATAAATCTTGTAAAAAACGACTGGTGTACTGAGCAGGAGATGCAAGATTTTACGGAAAGTATCAGTGAATTTGTTGGCGACATGGATCTTGATATTCGTATAGTTGATACTATCCCTGCAACGTCTAAGGGAAAAAGAAAGTTCATCATCAACGAAGACAGAGAGTTACTAGAACAATGGGGATATCTGCGTTGAGGAAAGAGAGACCAAAAGTAACCGTTCTAATGTCCGTTTACAACGGCGAGAAGTATCTTCGTGAGGCGATTGACAGCATATTGAATCAAACCTTCAAGGATTTTGAATTCCTGATTATTGACGATGGCTCGACCGACAGCTCGGCTGACATTATCCGTTCCTACGCCGACCCTTGTATCCGGCTCATCCAGAATGAAAAAAACATCGGCCTGACCCCCTCCTTAAATAAAGGTCTCGAGCTCGCCAGAGGCGAATACATCGCCCGTATGGACGCTGATGATATATCGCTGCCTGAGAGACTGGAAAAACAGACTGCGTTTCTGTTTAAAAATCTTGGTTATGGAGTTGTAGGAAGTTCATACTACCATATAGACGGTAGTGGAAAGAGAGGTCCACTCATCAGAGTTCTGACTGAGAATAGTGAGATTCAGAAAGAACTTAAAAAAAAGAACTGGTTTGGACATGGTAGTGTAATGATGCGAAGGGACGCTGTTTTAGAAGCAGGGGGGTATGATGAGAGATATAAATACGCTCAGGATTATGATCTCTGGCTAAGGATTGCAAAAGCTTATCGGTTGGCAAACATTGAACAGCCGCTTTATTGCTGGAGGGTAACACCATTCTGTATCTCAGAGAGAAAAAAAGCAGAACAGAAACATTATGCCAATCTGATTATTCTGAGAGCAGATATAAGGGAAAGGAAGATATTATTTGATCTGAGGCGCCTTGTCCTCAAATTAAAAGAGTATTGGATTAGGAGGAAATTAGAATTAATAGAAAAAACCGACCGAAAGTCAGTGTAATTATACCGTTGCATAATCTGAAACAATATGTTGGGCAAGCCATTGATAGTGTTTTAAATCAGACTTACCCAAACATTGAAATTATTGTAGTGGATGACGGCTCGACAGATAGACCGGAAACTGTACTAAAAGAATATAAAGATCATATTAAACTCATAACTCAAGAAAATAGGGGTCCATCCAGCGCACGGAATGTAGGGATAAGGCAGTCAGAAGGCAAATATCTTGTTTTCTTGGATGCTGATGATTATATCTACCCCAATAAGATAGAAATTGAAGTCGAAATCCTTGAACAAAACCCCGAGATAGGATGGGTTTATGAGAGATCCTTGGTCGTCGACGAAAATAAACACATTATAAGAAAACTACCTGAAGCGGTTCTCGAACCAACTGAACAGCCACCCCAAGGGAAGATATTTCACAAGCTTTTCATAGGAAGAGGCAATTTAATGCCGGTCAATGCCGTAATGATTAGGAAAAAGGTTATAGAGGTCGGGTTATTCGATGAGTCTTTAAGAGGCTATGAGGATTGGGATTTTTGGCTACGGGTCTCTGCCAAATATGAGATTAAATATATAGATAGGACCTTAGCATTCGTAAGATCCCGCCCTGATAGTTCCCAGAGAAACTTCATAATGTTTTATTCGGATAGAATTCGAGTTATAAATAAAATCTGCCGGTTGTATCCAGATTTAACACATCCCTATAGATATGAAATAAAAAGATCCCTTGCTCAAACCCACAATTATCTTGGAGTTGAATATTACAAAAAAGATAGGCTTAAAGAATCTGCATCAGAGTTCATGAAAGCCATTAAGGCTTGTCCTCTTAGAAGAAGGGTCTATTTTAATTTGACGTTAGTTATTTTGAAGATTCTGAAAATTCCCTGTCGTATAAATCCATGAAAATCTCAATCCTAACTCCTGACTTATCGCATAATTGTCTCAGCAGAGCACACCTATTAGCTAAAATTCTTCAAATGTATTATGAAGTAGAAATTGTTGGCTCTGTCTTCGGAGACGGAATTTGAAAACCTATTAATAATGATAAGAAAATATATCCCAGAACCGGTTAAAGAATTATATCGCGGAATACGTCACAGGCTGCTGAGCATTGGGCTTACTCGTTCAGGTACATTCGACCAGCCGGAAGATGAGGTAAAGGCAAGCAAGGATATGTCTGTTATTGTGGCAATTCACGACTCCCCGCAGGTTACACAACGGTGCCTTGAAAGCATCGAGAGATATGCTGCGAATGCTGAGGTTATTCTGGTTGATGACGGTTCGCGACTGCAGGAAACAACGGACATAATCCGTGATTACCAACGTCGGAACGGTTGGACACTGATTAAGCACGATAAGCCGCTTGGGCACAGCCGGTCGTGTGAAGACGGCGGTCGGATAGCCAGCAGGTCGTATTTGTGTTTTTTGAACTCTGACACGGTCATAAGTCCGTGGAGTTGGTGGGCTGCTAAAGAAGCGTTCGACTCGGACCCACAAATCGCAGTTACAGGCCCAACAACCAGTTGGACTGCGACAAAACAGAAAATTCGCAGAGCATTGTATTGTCGGAACTATTGGACGAACAGCCAGATTTATGAATTTGCGAAGAAGTATATTTCTAATCAGCCGCCTCAGGCTTGGGTAGACGTACCGACAGTAGGCGGTTTTGCTTTCTTCATCCGACGCAAACTTTGGAACGAGCTTGGCGGCTTTGATCTGAACCTGCCCGATTATGGAAACGAGACTGAGCTATGCAAAAGGTTATCAGACCGGGGCTTCCGTATAGTTTGGACGCGAAATAGCTATATACATCATTTTGGTCAAAGTAGTTACAGCTGCGTAATGAACCAGCGCACGATGGACAAAAGACGATTATCTGCGCAGGCTTATATCGACAGCTTGCACAACAAGATCGAGCAAGTGTGACCGGGCACTGTTCAGGATTGCGTTATCAATCATTTCGGGCCACCCAGGCGACTGGCAAAAATGACGATAGATATAGTTTTTATCACGTATAACCGGCCGGAATATACCAACCTGTCTTTAAAGAGATTGCTGGACACCTGCAATGAAAGCATGCGCGTATGGGTCTGGCATAATGGTACTGATGAGGAAACGCTGGAAATTGTACAATCTTTTCGAGATCACCCCAGCTTTTTTAAGTTTCATCATAGTATAGAAAACAAAAAGCTCAATGAGCCCACCAACTGGCTCTGGGCTAATGCCAAGGGAGATTTTTTAAGCAAAGTAGATGACGATTGCCTGATGCCGTACGGTTGGGCCAATGTACTTCGACAAGCGCATGCTGATGTGCCGGAATTTGGCGTTATCGGCTGCTGGCATTTTCCCGAAGAAGATTTTGTTCCCGAACTTGCAAATAAGAAGACGAGGGAGTTTACCGGCGGACACCGATTAATGCAGAACTGCTGGATTGGGGGAAGTGGATACTTAATGAAGCGTGAATGCCTGAAGGTTAACGGTTTGCTCCGATCGGCTCAGACATTTACAGATTACTGTATTAGACTTGCCACCAAGAGGTGGATAAACGGATGGTATTATCCATTTCTTTATCAGGAACATATGGACGATCCGCGTTCTCCCAATACTCTTTTAAAATCAGATGAAGATTTGAAAAGGTATTTGCCCTTAACGGCCAGAAATTTCGGTATCAGCTCTTTGGATGAGTGGCTGCAATGGCTTCGTAGAGATGCAATTTTCTGCCAGGGAGCCACTATTGATCCCAGCCACTACTTATCTTGGCGAGCTAAACTTAGACGGCTGTCAAAAAAAGTTTTCGGTTAAGAATATCAGCAATGAATAATAAATGTACCATATTCACTGGGCAACTAAGGATTGTCTGAGCGATATGAGACGCTCAAGTAGATATTAAGCAATCTGGACTATGATATATCAAACAACAATATTGGTAACTGCATTACTTGCGATTCTACTATTCGTTGTTCCCAAGAAATATTTTCTGCTGCCATTTATTTTGGCTGCATGTTTTGTCCCGGCGGATCAAAGAGTAATCATCTTTGATTTGGATTTTACGCCCCTGCGGATGCTCGTTCTGGTAGGATTTTTCCGAACTATTTTGTTGGGAGAGCGGTTGACCTTCAAATGGAACCGTTTTGATAAGTTAGTACTTGTATGGGCGATTTGTGGAGCGTTTATATACATAATACAGTGGGCAGATATGCGGGCATTGATTTACAAGTGTGGGGTGCTATTTGATGTCATAGGTCTATACTGGCTTTTCCGAATAAACATAAGTTCCTGGGGTGATATAAAGTTAGCAACTAAGGTTTTCGCTGTTTGCTCTCTGGTATTGGCAGTTTTCGTAGGGCTGGAATGGGCAACAAGAACGAATCTTTTTGCAATTCTGGGTAGGGTAGGAACTGCCGTTCGGGAAGGCCGCTATAGATGTCAGGCATCATTTCCGCATTCCATCATGTTGGGGCTGTTTTGGGCCACATTGGTTCCGTTGTTTATAGGTTTTGCGCGACAGGACAAATCTAAATTGTTGCTCTGGTCGGCAGTGGCGGCGAGTGCTTTTATTGTTGCCGCTACGGCATCGAGCACGCCAATTTTAACATTGCTGATAGTGCTGATTATTTTATGCGGGTACAGTTGGCGAGAATATACGGCTTGTGCCGGGTGGGGTCTTTTTGCCTCGCTGGTTGCCCTTCACATTGTTATGAATGCTCCGGTTTGGCACTTGATCTCCAGGATAGGTGTTGTAGGAGGTTCGACAGGCTGGCACCGTTTTGTTCTTATTGACAGGGCAATTAGCCACTTTGGCGAGTGGATGTTTTTAGGCTGTCGCAGCACGGCACACTGGGGCTGGGGGCTGTCAGATATTACGAACCAATATATTCTTGAAGGAGTACGAGGCGGATTTGTAACCCTTGCTCTGTTCTTAGTAATGATATATATGGCCTTGAGGGCCCTTTTACGTCTGTCTCTCCAACATGAACAACCTAAACAGCGGTTCTTAGTCTGGTGTCTTTTCGTAGCAATTTTGGGACACTGCGTGTCTTTTTTGGGTGTATCTTACTTCGGCCAAATAATGATGTGGTGGTATATGACACTGGCGGCGGTCAGCTTTCTTTACGAAGATAAGAAACGTAGCAGACGTATAGTAATACATCAAGCTGCTCTTCCAAGGAGGCAAGAGAACAAAACATGAATATTACTGAGGTTTCAGTCGTTGTAGTCAACTGGAATACGCAGGATATTCTCTGCGACTGCCTTAGGTCGATATATGAGCAGGGCGGTGAAATAGACCTCGAGGTGATTGTTATAGACAACGCCTCAACCGATGGCTCAGTTGAAATGGTCAAGAAAGACTTCCCGCAGGTAACACTCATTGAAAACTCAAAGAATCGCGGTTTCGCAGCAGCTAACAATCAGGGCATAGCTATTTCCAAAGGGCGATATGTGTTATTATTGAATTCTGACACTGTGGTTTTGGATAATGCTATAGCTAAAACAGCTACCTTTGCCGATAATCATCCGAAAGCTGCGATTGTGGGTTG
>JBAQFY010000239.1:0-2873 GCA_049287505.1 Sedimentisphaerales bacterium
ATATCAAATCATGCGTAATGCGATAGAAAGCGAGATGTAAAGCGAAAAGTTTCGATTTCTCCGCATCACGTGATTAAGCTACTAAGAGCTTACGGTGGATGCCTTGGCGTCAAATGCCGATGAAGGACGTGGGACACTGCGATAAGCCCCGGGGAGCTGTGTACAAGCGCCGATCCGGGGATCTCCGAATAGGGAAACCGACCGTTGCGAACCAACGGTATCTCCCAGTTGAATCTATAGATTGGGAGAAGGGAACCTGGGGAACTGAAACATCTAAGTACCCAGAGGAAAAGAAAGTATTCCCCTAGTAGTGGCGAGCGAAAGGGGAACAGCCCAAACCGATCTGGCTTGCCGGATCGGGGTTGTAGGGCCTGGCACATAGAAGTTACAAATCGCTCTGTTAACAGAATGGTGTGGGACAGCCAACCAAAGAGGGTAACAGTCCCGTATGTAAAAGCGGAGCGACTTCTGCCGGGTACCTGAGTACCACTGGGCACGCTAATCCAGTGGGAAGCTGGGGAGTCCACTCTCCAAGGCTAAATACATTTGACGACCGATAGTGTACAAGTACCGCGAGGGAAAGGTGAAAAGCACCCCGATAAGGGGAGTGAAATAGATCCTGAAACCGTAAGCTTACAAGCAGTCGAAGGGCTAATGGCGGGTCTGTGCGCCGGCGAAAGCCGGATGCGCGCCGCTATGCCTGACGGCGTGCCTTTTGGAGAATGAGCCTGCGAGTTAATCTTTGTGGCAAGGTTAAGGGAGTGACACCCGAAGCCGTAGCGAAAGCGAGTCTGAATAGGGCGTACAGTCGCAAGGATTAGACACGAAACCGGGTGAGCTACCCATGGCCAGGGTGAAGCGAGTCTAAACGCTCGTGGAGGCCCGAACCCACTAATGTTACAAAATTAGGGGATGAGCTGTGGGTAGGGGTGATATGCCAAACGAACTCGGAGATAGCTTGTTCTCCCCGAAATAGCTTTAGGGCTAGCGTCATGTGTTCAGTATCGGAGGTAGAGCACTGGATGGGCTAGGGGGCTTACTGCTTACCGAACCCAACCAAACTCCGAATGCCTGTACTCCAGAGCGTGGCAGTCGGACGGCGGGAGATGAGTTTCGTCGTCGAGAGGGAAAGAGCCCAGATCATCGGCTAAGGTCCTCAAGTCTGAGCTCAGTGGAAAACGATGTGGGACTGCTGGGACAGCCAGGAGGTTGGCTTAGAAGCAGCCACCCTTTAAAGAGTGCGTAACAGCTCACTGGTCAAGCGGTCCTGCGCGGACAATTCAACGGGGCTAAGCTCAGCACCGAAGCCATGAGTCTCGATTGCCTGCGGGCAGTCGGGGCGGTAGGGGAGCGTTCCGCCAGCAGTGAAGGTCGACCGAAAGGACGGCTGGAGCGGGCGGAAGTGAGAATGCCGGCATGAGTAGCGTAAAACACGTGAGAACCGTGTTCGCCGTAAGTCCGAGGTTTCCGACGGAAGGTCAATCCGCGTCGGGTTAGTCGGGCCTTAGCCGAGGCCGAGAGGCGTAGGCGATGGACATCCGGTCAACATTCCGGAACCACCTGGATGGAGCGAAGGGGTGACGCAGCGGGGTAGGCCAGCCTGCGATTGGTCGTGCAGGTGCTAAGCGTGTAGGCGTCGAGGGGCATCGGAAAACCCGTGCCCTGAGCCGAGGCGCGATGGCGAGGCCCTGAGCCGTAAGTGGTTGAGCCCTGTTGCCGAGAAAAGCCTCGTAGCGTTGAGATCCGGGTGCCCGTACCGCAAACCGACACTGGTGGACGGGTAGAGTATACCAAGGCGAACGGGAGAACCCTCGTTAAGGAACTAGGCAAACTGGCCCCGTAACTTCGGGATAAGGGGCGCCTTCCTGCGTGAAGCTTATTCAGGTGGAGCGCGGGAAGGCCGCAGTGAAATGGCTCTAGTGACTGGTTAACAAAACCACAGGTCTCTGCAAAGCCGTAAGGCGATGTATAGGGGCTGACGCCTGCCCAGTGCCGGAAGGTTAAGGGGAGAGGTTAGTCCCCGCAAGGGGACAAAGCTTTGAACCGAAGCCCCGGTGAACGGCGGCCGTAACTATAACGGTCCTAAGGTAGCGAAATTCCTTGTCGGGTAAGTTCCGACCCGCACGAACGGCGTAACAACTGGAGCACTGTCTCAACGAGGGACCCGGCGAAATTGAATTAACGGTGAAGATGCCGTTTACCCGCTGCAGGACAAAAAGACCCCGTGGAGCTTTACTACATCTTGGCATTGAGTTTGGGCCTAGTCTGTCTAGCATAGGTGGGAGGCTGTGAAGCTGGGGCGCTAGCCTCGGTGGAGCCAACAGTGGAATACCACCCTGATTAGATCTAGACCCTAACTCCCGACCGTCATCCGGCGGGAGGACCGTGCCAGGTGGGTAGTTTGACTGGGGCGGTCGCCTCCTAAAAGGTAACGGAGGCGCCCAAAGGTCCCCTCAGGCTGAATGGAAACCAGCTGTCGAGTGCAAAGGCACAAGGGGGCTTGACTGCAAGACCAACGCGTCGAGCAGAGACGAAAGTCGGGCTTAGTGATCCCACGGTACCGTGTGGAAGGGCCGTGGCTTACCGGATAAAAGCTACCCCGGGGATAACAGGCTGGTCTCCCCCAAGAGTTCACATCGACGGGGAGGCTCGGCACCTCGATGTCGGCTCATCGCATCCTGGGGCTGGATAAGGTCCCAAGGGTTGGGCTGTTCGCCCATTAAAGCGGTACGTGAGCTGGGTTCAGACCGTCGTGAGACAGGTCGGTCTCTATCCGCTGTGGGCGTAGGTGACTTGAGAAGAGCTGCTCCTAGTACGAGAGGACCGGAGTGGACCGACCGCTAGTGTGCCAGTTGTTCCGCCAGGAGCATTGC
>JBAQFY010000240.1:0-8195 GCA_049287505.1 Sedimentisphaerales bacterium
TTTGGACATAATAATCCTCCTTCACCCCGCCCCTCTGTCCACTTTGAGGGGCTGGGTTCACCCCGTCCAGTCTTTGCCGCAAGGCATCCGCCGCAAGGCGTCCCTTTCGGGACTGCGGACGACGGGCGGGGTTCAAAAAGTTAAGCTAACAATAAGTATGTTTTTGACCACACACCAAAATCCCGACCTCTCGGTATTGTTTTAACAGGTATCCAAAAGACTCATCTATAAAAATTTCCGATTGAACAGTGAAAAATGAAAATCACAATTCGCAACTCGGAAATCAGGAATCGAAAATCGAAATACTACATCCTTCCTTTCCGTCGTGGCTCGGCCACGCCGAGACAGGCAAAAGCCTAACATGAGCTATGTCAATTGAAATGTAAAATTAAAAAATCTTAACCGGAAAGTAAAAAAATCCTCATTACAGCTCTGTGCTCAAATAATAACTCCTCTTACCATCGAAAAGCTACAAAAATTCCATACGCCCAAGGACCAATAAACCACGGACTCGACCAAATATACTTATACTAAATTACCTATATTACCGTCAAGAAAAAAGGCCGTTTCTGAGGGAAATTATGCATGCCTTTTTCGATAGGATTGAGCAAAACTGCACATTTTGGCCATTCCATCCGACCAATACTTTGCTCTGAGGCAATTCAAGACAGAGGATAGTGTACCTACAAATCGCGTGGGAGTTAAAACAAAGTTAGAGGCTATTTTTGGAAGGTTCAAAAATTCTTACTGTGTTTTTACCTGCCTGCTTGGCCGCATATAGTGCCTGGTCGGAGCGGCTTGTAATGTCCTCCGGGCTGGCTCCGGCATCATACTGACCAAGCCCTACACTAATGGATAGCTGTATTTGCTCTTTGTTCCAGGTCGTCGGAGTCTTCGCAACCGCGTCAACCATACGCTTGGCAACAATACTCGCATCGATGAGCGAGGTATTAAGCAAAATGACTGCAAACTCATCACCGCCATACCGTGCTGCTGTGTCGATTTGCCGGATGCATTCCTTTATTCTTTTGCTAATTTCCTTGATGACCTTGTCGCCGACCCGGTGGCCGTAGTCATCATTTATCTTCTTGAGATTGTCAACATCGACCATAATCAGCGAGATTTGCCCACCGTATCGGCGTGACCGCCAAAGCTCCTTTTCCAGTATTTCGTAAAACGTTTTGTGATTCACAAGACCGGTCAGACCGTCTGTTGTGGCCTGGTGTTGTATCTTCTCGAATAATTTTATGTTGCCAATTGACGCACCAACCAACTGGCTGAACAGCTCTATCAACGCGATGTCCCCGGAAGCAAAATGGTTTCCATCCATCTTATCCGCCAAATTGAGCACACCTACGACTCTGTCGTGGCAAATAAGAGGAACGATAGCACAGTTGTTGGTCTGATAATTTTCAGCGAAAGCACGCTGTGATTTTTTAATTATAGGCTTTTTATGGGTGTCTATATCCGGTACCAATATCAGCTCTTTACTTCTTACAGCCATAACCATAAGGGGCGTCGGGTTTTGATTAAGCGAGACTATTTTATTTATGAGAAACGGATGGTTGTGCTTATGCAGGTGCAAAATATTATTCGTTTCATCGAGTATATACAGCGAAGCAAACCTTACGCGAACTAATTTTGGGATGCTTTTTATGCAAACATCAGCAATTCGGTCAATATCGAGGCAGTTTATCTGCCGAGCCAGAGGAGTTACCTGCTCGAGCAGGGAAATGCTGCTGTCAGGACAGTTATCAGTATTTCCAGAGCTTTCATTGTTTTGACGCATAGTTCAAAAAAGGCCCCGTTTTGCCATATCCCTTTCATGCAATTTCGTTTAACGCCTGGAGCTCACTCACCCTTGTATCGGATATTTTTGCAGGGGTATTTGGGAAAAAGCGTCATCTAAATGCGGAAAAGAATCCGCTTTTTTGAGCCATAGACCCTCTGAGGAGCACCGGGCCAGAAAAAGCCCGGAACTTCAGCAAAGAGGAAAGAATACCACCCTGGCTTTGTAACCTCGGATGCTTGATAGAGCACGGGCAGGTCAAAAAAAGCTAAATTTTTTTAAAAAAACTAAAAAAAGTTGACATCCGATAAAATAAATTTTATATTTTGCAAAATATAAAGTATATTTTTCTTGCAACATAAGGTATAACTATCCATGATTTGACACGAGCTAATAAGGTTGAACCAAAGCCAATAACCTGAACCAGAGCCGACAGACGTAAAACCGGAAATGAAACGAAGCATCTTTCCTGAAATGTGTAGTCGATTATCCCACCCACAACTCAATGTGGCCCGGTCTATCAATTAAGGCAGAATAAAATACGCTTTTAGAAAGCAATTTTAGCTATGCAACCAAAAGTCGAGAATGACACTTTGAGAATACCTGCGAAGCTGTATCGAATTGGTGAGTTAGTCAACTATACCCCCTTTTCACGACAAACTATTCATAATTACACGATAATGGGACTTATTCGCGAAACAAAATGGACCGAGGGGGGACACCGACTCTACGATGAGTCCGTATTCGAGAGATTATCAAAAATCATGCAGCTTAAGAAAACAAAAAACCTAACAGAAATAAGGCGGCTTTTATGCAAAGAACAGACCGCCACCAAAACTTCATCGGCTGAGCAAACAAACAACACGGCCGGCAAAGAAACAGGCCGAGGCTTACAATCTGTTTAAAATAATTAAAAACGGGACAAATACTTTCTCGCAGAAAAGGTAATAGCAAGAACAATTTCGCAAAATCTTATCTACTTTTTACCTTGCTGTAAGGATTCAAGGAAGAAATGGAAGTACCAAGGATGAGAAATTCAGTTTCGCCCTTCACAAACTATTTTTCCTGCCTCCGTTCATTCTCTTCGGTTAAAGGCAAAAAACGTAAGAGGCAATATGAAGGATTATGTACGAACCTAACGTCGCAGATAACAGATAATATTACTGAAATACTGATTAAGATAATCGAGTTTACACACAATCGCCACAAAATCCTTACTCAAAACATAACTAACGTGAACGAAACTGGGTTTGTACCGAAAGAGCTGGCGGTGAACGAGTTTTCCATCTTGCTGAACAATGCCCTCGACGAGCATATCCGAAACCGGCGGCTTATCCTGCGCGATACTGAAAATATCAAATTCGGCGTCAGGGGAAGCATCGAGGTTAAACCGGTGGTCGATGAGCACAGCAAAAAGCTTCTTAAAGAAAATCGAGATAGATATCTCGAGCTGCAGATAAACAAGCTTTTGGAAAACTCGCTTAACCAAAGACTGGCAGCAGAATTACTCAGGCAAAAGCAGAAAACAGTATCAACTGATGCCGCCAAAAGGCAGCAGGTCTATGATATTGATTACTAACTACTGATTATTGCAACCAAGAAAACAAATGGGAAACAAAACTCTCTACTTACAACAAATGATGGAAAGCCCTAAACGTCCGGCCAACGTTTTAGCGATAACCAGCGGAAAAGCAGCAAAATTGAGTAATAGTGTGGCTGTCCAGCCCTATGATGAGGGGTTTTTGAAGAAAGTTGTTACCTGGTTCTTCTAAAGTTATCGGCCAAAAAGCCGATAAGAAATTTAAGATGGGCGATGTGTTTGTCTGTACAGCAGCATAACACGCAGACAAGGAGAAAACGTTGTTGTTTATTGGACTCAAAGCCTGGCTCTGCAAAATTTACTAAAATTATAAAATCCGGGTTTCCGAAAAGCAGTGTATCTTTCAAGGAGGAATCCTGTGAAAACCAAGCAAGAACTCAACATTGACCATATATGGGAGCAGTTCCACAAAACCCGCGATGATTATTCCCGCAACCTGCTGATGGAACATTACAGAAGCCTGGTAAGATATTGCGCCGAGCGGCTTCACAGCAAATTGCCCGACAAAGTCGAACTGGACGACCTTGTCAGTGCCGGCATTTTTGGACTGATAGACGCTATAGATGCTTTTGACCCGGACCGAGGTGTAAAGTTTGAGACATACTGCTCACCTCGTATAAGAGGCTCCATCCTTGATGAGCTTCGCAGTATGGATTGGGTTCCGCGATTGGTGCGTGCCCGGGCACACCAGCTGGCAAAAGCCACACATTCGCTCGAAACACATCTTGGCCACAAACCCACAGAAAAGGAAATCGCCGAAGAGCTGGATATGGATACGGAAGATTTCAACAGACTCCGGCGGGATGCAAATGCGGTCAGCCTGGTATCGTTGAACACCAAATACGGCGACGGCGACGGCGAAAAAGAGATTCGCGAAATAGATATAATCAAAGATGAAAGGAGCAAAAACCCCGTCATCGAAGCCCAAAAGCGAGACCTTAAGAGCCTGCTCACCAAAGGGCTGACTCGGGCTGAACGGCTGATTATCGTCTTGTACTATTACGAAGAGATGACGATGAAGGAAATCGGCGCAACACTGGATTTATCCGAGTCCCGCGTCTCACAGATGCACTCGTCTATCATCGACCGTCTAAAAGCCCAGATGTTCAGCCGAAAGAAGGAATTTGCTGTCTAATAGTTAACATCATTCTATTAAAACAATTACAGATAACATCGTGCCCAATGAGATTGCTTAGGTCATTAGGAGAGGGTAGGATGCGATATTTCGCACCACTTTCACTCTTCAGGAGATAAGAAATATTAAATGCGACATATGCTTCTGAGTTTACCCTGAGCTTAGTCGAAGGGATATTCTTTTTTATTACTTTAGTTCATTTTAGCTCACTTTAGGCACTTTAGTTCACTTTAACTCCCAAATCTCTAATTCTCTAATCCACTAAAATTCCTTTGACTTTTACGGTCTTTTACGCTATTTTATCTAACTAAATACGTAAACACAAAGTGGCGGAATACTTCTTTGAATCGTACGTTTGTCACCTTGAGCGAAGGCGAATAGGTCTCCACGAATTAACAGAAAGGATTTGCGTAGCGAAAATAGAATCCTTCGTTTAGCCCCCAGACCATTTTCTTGATATCTATAACATCATACTCAAACTGCCCGTTATATATAGATGACATGTCGACACTACAGGTCGCTGAAAATATCGAGAATCGTGGAGTCCACAGATTGTCCACTGTCCATTGCAGAGTAGTAGTCTTCATACTCTGGCTCCGGTTCCACGCTTGGGTAATTATCAAGGAGATTCTCCAAGCTGTCAACCCCTTCGATTTCCTCGTCCTCTGGAAAAAGAACTTTGAACTTCTCACAATCAGACAAGACAATCGAATACTCATCATTCCACGTATTTCGAACTTCGATGTCGCGCTCAAGCTCCTCCTCAGTATATGCAACGCCATTTTCGACATTATCTGTTAGAGCTTCTCTACAGAGCTGACGCTTCGAAAAATCCACATGCTTCTGTGCAATAATCGGTGAGATTGCCTTAGTTCTCACACACAACTCCCAGAACTCGATAAGTTTGTAATTACGACTTTTTTCCAACAACTCACCGACGTAAAAAGGTATCAAATCCTTTTCAGTGTAATTAAGCAGAATACCTAAATATTCAAACAAAATAGACCATTTATGCAACAATGAAGAGTTCATTGAATCAGCAGCACAACGCATCCAAAATTTTTCCGAGCAAACTGCTCCAATAACGATATTCAGAATCAAATTGACCACTGGGCTTCGATCATCAGCATTTTCTTCATCCTCTAACTCATCTACGAGCTGAGCGAGTATTGAATTAGCTTCTTCAAGCTGCATCGACGGCAGCAACTTATTCCTTAGGTGAGATTCTAGCTTCGCTATGTCGCTCCCACTGGTAAGTTTTACCTTATGTTCTGACGAGTTGGCATCACCGCTTGCTTTCCCACTACAAACAATAAGGGATTTAAGTTCGTTAAATGTCAACTTTTCAATGTAAGATTGTCTAACCACCATATCTGATTCGATTACCTCGATTAGCAAATCCCGCATGCTTGGGTGATAGAACGTTACATACACATTGCCTCCCCAGAGTATCTTCCGTTTGAGGAAGCTTCCCTCAGCGCGGCCGAAGGCCTCTTCAAACGATAACACGCTGGTGCCTGTTTCTTCCCTCCAAGTTTCGTAGCGTGCCTTAAACTGGTCAAACCAAACATAACCACCATAACTCATCAGTTCGATGCAGAGAAGCTGCTCCTCCTGAGGCGCGTTTTTAAAGGCTCTCTTCCAAGCATCACCAGGGTGTGACAGAAAATCCTTCACCTTTACCAGAAATTTTTCTTCTGTCATCTCCGCCGTAGTGAATTCAGCAAATCTACCGGTACACAGCTGCCGTATCGATTCAGGAGCAAAACACTCATAATCAATTATTTTAAGGCAGATATCCTTTAGTATTGCTCTTACTTTTTCGGGAAGCTGTGCCTTCTTAGCATGATTGTATAAGATCATTGCCTTTTCCATGCGTTTAAGATTGTCAACAGATACTGTGACGTTGTCGGTTGTTGTTAAAGTCGGCCTTTCCTCCTCAATTTTGGAGGATTCAATAGCTTCTTTCAATATATACGCCCGAGCTGTCCAAAGTAGTTTACACCGATTTCCCAAATTTCTTAGGAGCTTTGCAAGGCCTCTTGCCCAATCGTCACGCTTGTGGGCTTGCAACGATATATCGCCGAAAACGTCGTCGCAAATAAAAAGCTGTTTTTCTTCATCGTTCATCACATCATAGAAATCCTGCTGATCTCGAAGTTCGATAATGCTGTAATCATCGGCTGCGAAAGAGGCAGCGATAGCACTTGCTGTGCAACTTTTCCCCATCTTGGGAGCACCAGAGATGATACAGAAGTGCTGCTTATTTAATAATTCGCGAGCTTTCAAGTATGCTTCTGTAACGACATATGTGTCGAGGTCTGTTTGTACTTGGCGTAAATAAGACAGGGATCTCTGCCTAATACCCCAATTCACAAGTTCCCTTAACTGCCCAACACCCATTATTTGGGGGAATGCGCGGACTATCTTGGGATGAATATCTAGCAACTGCTCGACATCTGCTTCCCCAAGTACGAACCCTTCTTCAATTGACTCTTGTGATTTAATAATTGCCTCAAGCTCATCCTTATTATTTGATGTTAGTGGGCAATTCGTGATAAAAACGTAAAAGTCACATTTGTGGTTGTACTTCTTACATATTTTGGTCACTTCCATCTTTAGGGTAGTTGACAACTCGGACCGAACCATGGACACACCACGCGTACCCCATTGTCTATGCTTTACTTGGAATATCCATTCTCCCTCAAGGGAACTTTCCACAGATGGGAATGCAGCGCGCCCGCTGTAAGTTGCATCTCTACCCTGATCCGCGCTTCCAGAGAACGAAGATACGCCAGGACCAATGACTTCTCGCAACAAGCATCCTATAAGCTGCTCAAAATTGAACCAACCCAAGCGTTCAAGATTATATTTACTCATAATGACACATGATACTCAAAGCTGCAGTTGAGTCAATGCCGAAAATCTCTGAACTTTCTCTGCATTCTCCGCGATCTTTGCGGTGAATTCTTTTTATTCGTTTTTTTGTTGATTTATGTTTGAAAATATGTTAAAATACCCACATGTTAGCTTGTCCCTTAGGGGCCAAAAGGCTAACATAAACCGCCAGCAGGCGATAGATATAGCGGAGAACCGCAAAGCCTGTCCTCGAATGTCTTAGTCGGGGATCCCGTATCAGCAGATACACGCCAAAAAGCCTTTAGTCTGATGTCTTTAGTCTGACGTCTGTAGTCTGATTTTTGTAAGCTGTAGCGCAGCAAGGACTTAGAGCCAGCAGGCCCAGATTCTTGAATCCAGTATCCAGTATCGAGTATCCAGTATCGTGAATCCAGAATCGAAAATCCAGTATGGAGTATCCAGCATCGAGAATCCAACTTTAGCTCACTTTAGGCACTTTAGGCACTTTAGCTCACTCTTCACTCCCTCTCCCCTCTACATCTGTCGAGAACCCTCTACAAATCAGCTACTTTTTATGCAAAACAAACCCAATTTCCAAAAAAGTCAAATGAATGTAAATCCATATAATACAAGGTATTATGAAAATAAACACAATTGGACACTTGGTCAAAACAAACCCAATTCAAACCCAATCAAAGCCACTCTCCAAAAAGCAAAAATGAACATAAACTCACTTATATCAAAGGATTACAGAAAAAAAGATGATTTCTTAGTCCGAATAAACAAACCCAATTTCCGAAATGGCCAAAATG
>JBAQFY010000241.1:0-11732 GCA_049287505.1 Sedimentisphaerales bacterium
TTTGGACATAATAATCCTCCTTCACCCCGCCCCTCTGTCCACTTTGAGGGGCTGGGTTCACCCCGTCCAGTCTTTGCCGCAAGGCATCCGCCGCAAGGCGTCCCTTTCGGGACTGCGGACGACGGGCAGGGTTCAAAAAATAAATATAGGTTGTTAATTGAAATGTAAAATATCTTATCCGCAAGGCACAAGTTCTGCTTTCCAGCACTCTGCCTCGCATAATACACAGTATTTCCTCCTCTATTCGGAAAACTATAAGGATTTCGCCCGCTGGATGACCTCAAATCCACAGATGCCCGACCCTTCGACTTAGCTCAGGGCAAGCTTTTTTAGCTCAGAACAGGCTCTGCGCAGGCACAAGCTTCACTATTTTTGTTTATACCAAATCACCTGCTCTCCCGTCAAGGAAAATCTCTCGAATTATTCACCCGCGCCCCTGCCTCAGGGGCGGGGTTCATCCTGTCCCATCTTTGCCGTAAGGCATCCGCCGCAAGGCGTCCCTTTCGGGACTGCGGACGACGGGCGGGATTCACCCCTTTTCGACATCCTCGAATAGAATCGTCAATTCAGTCTTTACAGAGCAGCGCAATCTCCAAAATAATCAATATCGCAGATACACCGCCTTGTGGCAGAGTTGATTAAAAGGCTTATACCGAAATGATTCGGTATAAGCCCTGAAATGGTCCAAATCCTTAGTTGCTCAACAAGCCACTGGTCCGTCAAAGCAGCGTAGTCCTTTAGATTGACCGTGCCCGTCCTGATTCAACTCTTACTCAATCGGGAATGGCAATGTTACTATTGACTCGCAAGGTAAAGAACCTCAAGGCCGGACAAGGCCCGGTTGAAAATGTACACCTTATCAATAGTGCCATGGAAGCTGTTCCAGCCGCTCAAATTATCACATCCAATTTCGATTGTTGCGTCGGTTTTCTCTCCTAATGAAAAATTGTCTCGGCCGGCCTCCTCGCCGTTGATATAGAAGGCCAAAGTTGTTCCATCGAACGTCGCGGCCACATGAGCCCATTCTCCCTTGGGCAAAACGCGACCGCCGCAATTTGGGTAAACGCCATATCGGCCCATCGCGACCTGCTGGTTATCCATATTAACCTCCATGTACCACACTACTTGACCTTCAGCCCAATCATCTCTTTTGCCTATTATTCCCTGCCAGACACCAGGAACTGCTCCATCCCATCTGACCCAAAGCGCAACGGTCAGTTGGCCAGTTTCCGCTGAAGGGTCCCAAGTTCCGCAGTTGACCCAACCAGATGCTGGATCTTGACCTTCGAAGTATAGGGCCTTGCCATAACCGCTCTTGCTGTCTATCCATGTCGGGGTACCCTGGATTATGCCGTCGTGCCCGCTGCCGGATATGTCTGCAGTAGTATTGCCGCTTCCCTCATCCAGCGGATAGTAGGCAACCAGACCATCGGTGATAGGAATATCCGCCGCCCGGGAAAGGTACAGCCGAATGTCGTCAAAGAACACCAGGCCCGAACCACCAGGCTGCGGATTGTTCTTGTCGCCCAAACCAATGGCCAGATTGCTGACATCGGTCAGGACAACACCGGCGTTACTGAACTCTTTCAGGTCGATATTCCACTCCGTCCATGTGTCTATCAGTGACACATTGGGGTCATCGTGATACACCGTTGCAGCCGTACCGCTACCATCTTTCACAGTTACATACATCGGCTCAGCCTCATTGCTGAGCATCCCGATATCCTCATTGTCCCACTGGCCCGTACCATCACTGGTAACGTTGGAAAATTTGGCCTCACAAGTAAGAGCAGAGTCGTGGCTGGTCAGCGCTAAGCCTATGTACATAGGTGTACCCATGGTGACCGTCGTCAAATTCAATTGCGTCCATGTGTTGCCGTCCGCTGAATAATAGGCCCTGACAAGTCCACCTACTGTGCGCTCTAATTTCACCCACTGAGGGGCGGTAATGCCCTCTACGAAAAACCTGTCCGTGCTGCCGCCCGTAGTGTTGCGAAACTGGAACCGGACCCCGTTTTCAGGGGTAATGAGCAGTGAGGCGTTGGCCGAGCCTGCCTCAAGCGTATCACGAATCATCACGCCGGTCTTGGCGAACTCATTTGTGTTCTGAACACTCTCGACCTTTGCTGCAATCGAGGCGGCGCCGGAGACCTGCTTGAAGGCGAAGTGGAACTGGTCGGCGTTACCCCAAATGTCCGCGCCCGAGGCGGTCATCGTATATGTTCCGGCCGGCCCTTCTGTGAAACCGCCGACATAGGGCGGATGGCCCCTGAACCACAGCGACAATACTCCAACGCCTTCTCTGGTCCAATCCTGTGCGGGACTAAACGCACGTTCGGTCTCTGAATAATTTGCCGGGCCGCTGTTGTCATAGTAAAATGGCATCGACTGCTTGCCCCAGTGGACAATCGTTGTCTCAGCAATATGCTCTCCCTTAGTAAAGTCTGCGTCATGACCTATAAGGGCACCGTTTGTCTCGACCTCGTACCCGTCTATCCACGTACTGAATATCTCATGAGGTGAAAAGTCGTTGTAGTCCTCAAAATTGTCCACGATAAAATGGTCGATTACCGTAAAGCTCCAGACATTACCTTTCCATGGACTATTTGGGTCCAGGTCATTGAGCTCATCGACCCGCCAGTAATAGGTCTGGCCGAATTCGAGAAGGCCGGGTGGGTCATAAGTAGTATCTATTTGGTTTTGGCTGACCAATACGTCCTGCGGATTGGTCCTGCTTGATTCATCGACATCGTCGGAAACTGTTCCGAAGTACACATCATGCTTGTCGGCATAAGTCCCCGGCCCCCAGCTAAGAACCGCATCCTGTGGCACATCTATGGCACCATCGCGCGGACGGGGACTCCTGGCCTGCGTCAGCGGGCCGGTCGTACCCAGCGCATAGTTAATCGCTGCTTCAAATAGTGCATAAGCGTTCTCATTCCATAACGGGTACGATCGTCTATCAAAACCCAGACAGACGCGAATATCCGCTGCTACCTGGTCACTGCCGTCCGCAGGAGCTTGGGCAAGCGCAGCTCCCTTTTCGTAAACAATAAGAACATCGTAACTCTGGCCGTCACTCAGCGTAGCTCTCGCAATGACGGTGCCCTCCCCCCCTGCGATACCCATGCTAAAGCGTGCCGTGCCGCTAACAGGATCGGTAATGTCAGTGAGAACGGGCACGGTCCCGCTGAGGCCTGCGGACAGATAATGTCCAGGGTCAAATATCTCTATATCTGTAGTGGCCACATCGATGCCTGTGCCACTACCTTCTGTCAGACCCATCTCGTCCCAGGCCCAGGCCTCGGTGATGACCATAGGTGTTTCAATCTCTGTGATTTCGTTCCTGATTCCGCCTGAACCTACCGTTTCGGAAATAAAGACCAAATCCGCGGCGGCAGCGGCAGCCTCGGTATCCGCTTCGTTCTCGTCGTCATCAAAATACGTTACCGTGTGTCCAAGGCCTTCCATAAAGGCTTTGAGGGCATCGTCCCCTGACATGTTCTGATCGTCGCCGACGGGCGCGTTGTAATTCATCGACGAGATGAATAAAATATCGGCCCCCATGGCTACGGTAGCTGAAAAAATAAGTGCTACCAAAAGACAAAGTAAGGCCCTTACAAATTTTTTCTCTAACATAATAATCCTCCTTCACCCCGTCCAGTCTTCGACGGGCGGGGTTCAAAAATTGAATATGGGTTAATAGAAGTGCAAAGTATCTTTATTGCGAAGTACGAAGTTCTCACTTAAAACCCTGTGCCTCGCACAATACATAATACATCCTCCTCTATTCGCCACACATTTAAGGATTCCACACCTCAGAGGCCCAAAATCCTCAGTTGCCCACCCATTCACAACCTTTCGACTGTGTTCAGGGCAAGCTTTTCTCGCTCAGGGATGCAGCTAATTCAGGGCAGATTTTCTACTCCTGCAAGCTTAGTCAATACTATTTATACTAAATCAGCATCTCTGCCGTCAAGGAAAATCTCTCGAATTATTCGTCCCATCCAGTCTTTGCCGCAAGGCGTCCCTTTCGGGACTGCGGACGACGGGCGGGATTCATCTCTTTTCGACACCCTCAAATAAAATCGTAAATTCAGTCTTTACAGGGCGGTGCAATCTCCAAAATAATCAATAGCCAATTAAAAAGGGACCTATACCGATTCGGTATAGGCCCCGAGATGGTCTAAAACAGTAACCATATCTCTTTGCCCTTGCGGCTACACTCTATGGCTACGGCTACATCACCATATTAAGCCAACTTCTCTGCCGAAAGAGCATAGCCTTTCAGAGCAGCCATCCCGTCCTGATTCAGGTCTTCCTCAATCGAGAACGGCGATGTTACTAATTATTCGCAAGGTAACGAACCTCAGCCTCGGACAAAGCCCTATTATAGATAAGGACATTGTCCATCATACCGGTCATTTCCCTCTGAACGTCCGTACCACCGTTATTCCATGCGCCTATAGATGCGGCTCCAACATTGACGGCTGGTACTGCTTCGCCAGTCCTGGAACCCTCTTTCACGCCGTTAACGTACACAGCCACCTCATCCGGTGACACTGTCAATGCTAAGTGGGTCCACGTATTTGGCTGAACGATAGACGTACCTACAACGTCACCGCCGGCAAGGCCTTCAACACCAACATTGACCGTACCATAGTTCAATTTGAGGTGGACACCGCCGCCCCAGCTATCGGTGTTTATACCACCAGAAAATTGTAGTGGGACGACATCCACGGTGGGATAGACCATCATTGAGAAGGTGAACTCAGTAAGGCCGTCGCCGATACCGGGGATTGCCACAGCGTCGTCGGCACCATCCAGAACCAACATGCCGTCTTGAATATGTGCGTCACCTAAGAGTGTGCCGTCGTAGCCGTTACCGGAACTATCAGTCGCGTCGGTCTCAAAATAGTAGGCCGCAGCCAGACCTTCAGCGCCGGGGTCAACCATCGGCCGAAAACCGGCAAGGTAACGAACCTCACCCGCAGACAAAGCCCTGTTGTATATCACGGCCTCATCCATGATACTTTCGGAGAAACGGCCGGATGCCTGGGTGTTTGTTCCTATGGCGACATTGTAAGTATTGGGCACTATGCCAACACCCTCATAGCCTAAAGTGGTTTCTAACTCACCATCGACATAGATTAGAAACTGTTCGCCGTCAAAGGTTCCGGCTGCATGGTGCCACTCACCATTAAACGAATCACCAACATCAGCAAAGGACGAATTCCAGCCGCCATCATAGATGAAGAACTCGATCTGATTACCAGTCCTAAAGCCCTTTATCATGTAAGAGGTGTCGCCTTTGCCCAACCAAGGATTATCCTGACCGGTGCCAATATCTTGCGTGTTCACCCATAGTGCAAGCGTAACCTGCTCAGTTATATCAAAGAGCGGGTCGTTTCCGAAGTCAACGTAGTCATCTACACCGTCGAACGCCATCGCAGTGCCGTAGCCGGCCGGTCCTTCTACAAAGGTCGGGTCGCCAAAAATAGTACCATGGAGCTCGTTGCCGGAACTATCATCCGTGTTGTTCTCCATCGCGTAGTACGCAACCAGACCATCGCTGCCGGGGTCAACCGGCGTCGCCCGTTTACCGGCAAGGTACATAACCTCAGCCTCAGACAAGGCCCTGTTGTATATCATGACCTCATCAATCAGGCCTGTCCATTCGCGATCTGTATTTTGAGAATTGTTGCCGATAAAGAGAGGATAGGTGGTGACATTGATTAGTCCGGTTGACTCTTCAGATGCATCCAGCTTGCCATCTACATACATGTAGTTCATCGTGCCATCGTATATCCATCCGATGTGATGCCACTTTTCATCGTCCACGGGGGTGACCCCATAGGTCCAGTCCCCAGTCGTACCGCTCACAGCGGCCTCCATGAAGTTATTTTCACCTGCCCGTGATGACCGCCAGGAGCTGTCACCTCTGGAGAGGACAGTGTTCCAGCCCTTGTCAAATGCGACAACCTTTATCCAGTACGTGATAGCGATCTGCTCGGTGATATCGAACTGCGGAGGAGCCCCACAATCCACGTAGTCACCGTTACCATCGAGATCCAGCGCCATGCCGTAGCCAGCCGGCCCTTCTGCAAATTTCGCATCGCCAACCAGAGTACCATGGAGCTCGTTGCCGGAACTATCATTCGCGTCGTTCTCAAATGCGTAGTGAGCCACCAGACCTTCGGTGCCGGGGTCAACCGGCTCCAGCTCGGAGATGCCGAGCATATAGGTAATCGCGTTGAGGAACATCTGTGCGCCATCTGCGTACAAATCATAGATACCCGCCGTTTCTGAGTTTATGCCATCAGTCTCGCGACTGCCGGTCAGGAACACCAGCCGATGACCGGCCAGCGTGTCCGTTCCGGCCCCGCCGGCGTGCGTCAATGTGGCCCCAGCCGGCCATTCGGCGATAACCATGCCCCCAACAGGACCATTGCCCGCTTCTGAAATCGTGGCCAGAACTGTCCCGTCGGCGTTCACCGGATCGGTATTGATCGAGATGCCACGCGCCACAGTTGTCCCGTCGGTGGGATAGACGACAACGCCGGCAAATGGATTGTCCATGGTGCCGTCAGTCAGCGGGATTCCCGCGAAAATCGGGTGGGTCTGGTCGCTGACAGTCAGCGTGATGTCCCCGGTGGTGTCCGGCATGTTCGTACCGGCGGTGAAGCCCATGCGGCTGCTCCGCAGCTTGTAGCCGCACGTGATGATCATGGGAGCAGTAACCGTGGCGTTCCACGTCGTGGCCGCGTCGTTCTGGTAATGGCCGCTGGCGGCTGAGCGACCGATGATCACCAGGTCCGCCGCATTGAGCACGCTCACGTCGGGAGTGCCCGTCGTGATGTAGCGCGTCACGTTGTAGCCGTTGTTCTTCAGCAGATCGGTGTATCCTTTGTCCGGGGCCTCGGTGAAGCCAGCAGCGGCCGCACCGGCCGAGGGCACGTCATCAGCTCCATGGAAGGAGACCCAGATGATATTAAAGCCTGTAGGTGTTATAACCTGGCCCTCGAGTAATGTACCGCCGGACTCGTGCTCCTTTGATCGAATGGTCGCTTTAGTACCTTCTTCGGCCGGCGCAAGCAGAAACGTTACAATCCCATCCGTATCGCTGTTGATGAAATCATCTAAGGCCTGGCTTGTGCCGGTTGACGCTCTTACCCCCGGCTCAGGCGCGGTGAAGGTCAACAGCACATCGGTCAGGTCGGTCATTACCAGCTCAACCGGCGCCCCAATGGCGGGATTGCGGCTGCTCTTAAAAACACCAGGAGCGGTATTCCAGGTGATTGTGGTCTCATCGATGTTATCATCCAGGTCCTCGATAACCCCGTAAACATTCACCACACCAACGTCCTGACCGTAATTGCTGAAACTCACATTTGCGATAAATTTACGCCCACCTTGAAGCTCCGAGATATTGTAGCTAATCAATGTCACCCGGCGGCTGCCCTCAACGTTGTGTATTTGCAGTTCTGAGACGTTTGCGTTTCCATTCAGCCCCAGGTCTGCATCTTTGCCGATATGCGCATCATTCGCAGCTCCTAAGCTAAAAGGCTCTGCCTGAACACTACTCGCCACGATTAGAGCCAAAACCAAAGGAATTAAATAAATCAATTTCTTACACATAATAATCCTCCTTCTTTAAAAAAGTTACAGTAATGACTTACTGTGTCTTGGCCACACACCAAAACACTTCTTGTCTTCGACAAGCATCGAATACAGAAAGCAGAATACAGAAAACAAAATGTAGGATATACGATAATTTTCAATTCTAACTTCCGGCTTCTGACTCCTTAATTCTTGCTTTGTGCCTATCTCAAACAAGTTCAAATAAAACGACCGATAATAATTTTCACCTTAACTACATTTTAAGTCTGCCCAGGATAATTTTTTCTTATTACCTCCTTCCTTCACCCCGTCCCGTCTTCGACGGGCGGGGTTCAAAGGCCCAATATGAGCCGTTAATTGAAATGTAAAAATCCTCACTGCAGAGGGCAAAAACCTCGTTGCGGCTCTATGCTTTATACTATAACTCCTCTATCAGAAAACTACAAGTATTTTTTGGGCCCAAAGTCCAAAATATACCGAGCACACCCCATATTTTATAACAAATTGGCCATTTCACTTCAACAAGTCGATTTCTGAAAAAAGGCTGCGGTTGGTCAAACTAAGACAAGCTAATCCTGCCTGCAAGGAAAATACAGGCATCGCCGCAATCCGTAATTACTGATGGGCTTGCTCAAAAATGCAAATTGTTTTGCAAAACCTTCTGTTTTCCAGATTTTTTTCTGGACATTTGGTTTGGAATTTGATAGAATAATACATTATAGGTAAGCATATCCCTTAAGGGGGGATTCACTATTAGGTAGTATAACAGTCGTTACGCCAGAGGGGGGAAAAATAATCACAGGTAAAGATAATAAATTGTTGATTATATTGCTGTCACTCGTTATGACCACAGCAGCAAGTGCTGTACCAACGGCGAGCGATTGTAATAAGAACTTTGTTGCTGCTGCTGTATTGCCGGCTTCAGATGCGTATGTCACCTATGTATCTGAAACAAGCCGGATTATCGAACTTTCCAACGCTCACCTGGCCAATATCGGCGTAGAGCTTATAAAACCGCCCGCTGACTTCACCGACTCGGCCCCTGTTGGCGCTAAGATGAAGATTTTGCCCCCCGCACCTGCTGCGCTTTTCATGGTCTTAACCGGATTCCTTTGCATTTCTCTGGTTAATGACCGCAGGCTCTGGCTGGCAGCCTTGGCAGGCCTGCTGTGGGCAGGACAGACTGGTATTCAAGCCATTCCTCAATTAGCTGCCTATATGAGCACCAAAAAACACATTCAGCAAGAATCGCCCGATAATACTGCCTGTCTGTATCGGGTTGAAGATTGTTGTCGTTTGCGTAGTGACATCGAAGGCACAAAATACATTGGACTGCTTCACCGTTTAGCTGCAATACCGGCCGGCACGATGTCGTTTCCATTATCAGCGTCTCTTTCGTCATTGCCCGCAGCCCCGTCTTGCGACGGGAGTCGCTGGGGCTTGCAAGCGCAGCGAACTAATCTTATTGCATCGCGTAAGCGAGTAGTCTCTGTGCAGACCAAGAGCAAAGCCGGAGCCCTTCAATTCGCAATAACTCACTTTTCATCCTTACTGAAGCCTGCAATTATCCGCCCGGCTGTGAGAGATGAGCAATATATTTATTTTTCACCATCACTCGTTTTTCAACAACTGTCGCGCGGCCCGCCTAATCCCGGCCCCATAATTGTAACCTCCTTTCTATACGGAGGGCCGTTGCGCGCGGGCCTTTCAGTTCGGAGGTTGATGTAATTGTAACTTAACACCTTTGTAATTTTTTATGCAATTAAGGAGAAGTTAAAATGAAACGAGTATTATTAACATCTATAGTATTGGCCTTAATGGCTACAACGGCTCTGGGCAACGCAACTCCTATTGGTCCGTCTCCTCACCTCGGGTGGTGGGACGAGAATGCCGCTGGCACTACCCATCAGGCCTTCGATTTCACTGCCGTTGAGAAGGTCATAGGAGGGCCCTTCACGTGGACGTTCACTCCTGAGGAGATAAAAAATCCTTCGACCGCAGAAGCTATCGTCACCACCCCGAACGGTATATGGGATTCCGGCGTGTTTTACGATGACGGGATGATTTACGTTACGTTGAAGATCGA
This sequence comes from Sedimentisphaerales bacterium, assembly GCA_049287505.1. GTDB lineage: Bacteria > Planctomycetota > Phycisphaerae > Sedimentisphaerales > Anaerobacaceae > NIOZ-UU13. The sequence continues at coordinate 9,707 of JBAQFY010000241.1, forward strand.
AAACTACGAAACTCCCAACGCATATAAAGAAATTTGGATTGATGTCGGATATACAGGTGCGATTCAAGGTTGGACGGCGGGAGCACATAACGGTCTCGACCCCCAAGATTATAAGATAGTCGATCTTGGACCAGGTGGGCCAAGTGGCGTAGCTGAATGGGGTTTCCGAATCTACCCGAATCCGCACTGGGAAGATATCAGCTTTCAAATTGCTTCGATAATGGACCCAACCGGTCAGCAGCTTATTCCTGCTACCTTGGATTGGATTCACGTGGATACCATCTGCATTCCCGCACCAGGAGCTATTTTGTTGGGTAGCATTGGCGTAGGCATTGTCGGCTGGCTGAGAAGGCGCAGGGCTTTTTAAACAACTTTAAGATATATACTTTTTGAAAGGACAACACTATGAGAAAGTTAATTGCAATTTGTGTAGTAGGACTAATGTTCGCTCTCTGTACTCCAGTGGCTAATGCCGCTATAAGTTATGGTACACCCAGTCCCAGTCTTTCGCCCATCTTTGGGACATTGGTAAATTTTGATGATAAGGCGGTTGGGACTCCTGTTTTAGCAAACGATTATGTATATTTGGGAGTTACCTCAATTGTGGAGTTGGAAGGCTTAGGATTTTTTGGACGATATAACAGCACGCAAAGTGCACCTTGTTACGTGGGGACAGGTTCAAACGGTGAACGGGGCACTGACACACCTTCGGGATGGGACGGCACTATTCAAATTGATCTGGCCTTGCCTGCCAGCATGGTCGGAATTGGCATTGCGAACAGCATGGGAGGCCCCGAGACTTTAAGCGTTTATGATAGTGTCGGCAGTCTCATCGAGCAGCACACAGTAACTTCGGGGGCTAATGTCTATGCGGTGATAACCAGAGGTACCTATGATATTTCACGCTTCGTAATCAGCGGGGACTTCTTTGCAATAGATGACTTGCAGTTCAATGCCATCCCCGCTCCGGGTGCTATCCTGCTGGGTTCTATTGGTGTAGGTGTCGTCGGCTGGCTGAAAAGACGCAGGGCTTTTTAAAACAACTTAGGATACACACTCCTTGAAAGGACAGGATTATGAGAAAGTTAATCGCAATGTGCGTTTTTGCAGTGTTGATGCTGGTCGTCAACAACTCTGCAAATGCAAGTATAACAGTTACGGACATTGTTGATTCCAGCGATGGGCAAGCCGGGACTTATTTCTTTCCCTATGCTGATACAGATCCAAGGCGAGAAAATGCACCGTGGTACCGTTACTGGGATGGAGACTGGAGCTGGACGCATACCTTTAGTCCGCCGGGACTGGCACCTGCCTCGATAATTTCCGCAACAATAGCGATTAAAGCATGGGACGTGGACCCTGAGCCGTTTCCCGAAGTTGATGAGATATACGTTGGAACAGATTCCACGGGAATCTCTTTAGGAAGCCTGAACGACATGGATGATGTTTGGAATACGACAATCCTTACTCTTCCTGCTTCGACTTTTGCCGATTTGATGGACGGGACTATCAAAATATTCATGAATATTGATTCGACGCACAATCAGGACTTCTGGGCAGTAACCTTAAAATCATCCGCGCTTACAGTTACTTATGAACCGATACCTGCTCCCGGTGCTGTCGTATTAGGTGGAATTGGTTTCTGCTTTGTAGGCTGGCTGAGAAGACGCAGAGCACTTTAGGAACCTCTGCAAATAAATAATTATTTTAGGGCTGTGAGCGTTATGCTTACAGCCTTTTTTTATTGCTTGAGCCGGCCTACATACCGACCATCAGCTTTAAATTTAATGCGCCTTGGAGGCCGTTGTTGCAGTGAACTAATTTTGGTGGGTATAGACATCCCATAACTCAAAAGTCAACCCAAAAAGAACGCAATCTGACTGAGTTGGATTGATTCTAAGTTCAGAAATTTGCCTCTAAAAGATTGCGTTACCGCGGCTGAGCGTGTTATAATTATGGCAAACAAGCATGCCAGCGAAACTCATCGTTTCTGGCGAAATTCTCGGTTTTCACCCCGCCCCTCCGA
>JBAQFY010000242.1:0-11765 GCA_049287505.1 Sedimentisphaerales bacterium
CATCTATGAAGTCCCACCCGGCATCCAGAAATGTGCTGGCCGTCTGCATCTCGGCCGTGGTCTTGCCTGTGCCGCCGGCACTGGATGCCTGTCCTGAGGTCTGTGTGTCCCAGAAACAGGTAGTCACAACAGTTCCATAACTGGCGGCCCCCAACAGGCCGCCGACATGATTATTGCCACTGACCGCACCGGTGCTGTAGCACTGGGTCACAGCACTGTCGTAGTTCAGCCCCACCAGCCCGCCGACAGACCAATTGCCACTGACCGCACCGGTGCTGTAGCACTGGGTCACAGCGCCACCGTTGCCCCCCACCAGCCCGCCGACAGACCAATTGCCGCTGACCGCACCGGTGCTGTAGCACTGGGTCAAAGTGCCCCAGTTCTCCCCCACCAGCCCGCCGACAGACCAATTGCCGCTGACCGCACCGGCGCTGTAGCAGTTGGTCACAGCACCCTCCTCCCCGTTCTCCCCCACCAGCCCGCCGACACACGAGCTGCAGCTGACTGAACCGGTGCTGTAGCACTTGGTCACATCACCGCTGTTGTATCCCACCAGCCCGCCGACGCTGCCACTGCCACTGACTGCACCGGTACTGTAGCAGTTGGTCACATTGCCGTCATTACCCCCCACCAGCCCGCCGACGTAGCTACGTGAACCGATTATGTTGACATCCACGACGCCCAAGTCCCTGACCTCGCCGGACAATTCGCCGAACAGACCCAGAAGACTACCGCCGGTTATCGTTAAATTGCGGATGCAATGACCACTTCCATCAAATACACCTGTAAAATTCGGAATGACCGACCGTGGAAAGACCTGTCCGTTCGGTAGGTTGGGGTAAAGATCGATGTCCGAGCTGAGAACGAAATGCCTGTCGCAGAGCGCACTGGCCCGGCCCAAAAAGGTCAGTTGGTCGGCTGTGTCAATTCGATAAGGGTCTTCCGGCGTTCCCTGTCCTTCAAGCCAGTCAATAACCGGTTCAGGGATGATGCCTCCCGGCGTCCCTTCCCAGGCCAAGCGTGGATAATCGCGCCCGGCATCGAGGACCCAGTTCGGGTCGTTGGCAAAGCCATTCAGGCCAAGCATATACGAGTCCATCATCTCGGCTGTGGTCAAGCCCACTCCGCAGGCACTTCCTGACAAACCCGAAGTCTGAGTATCCCAGACGCTGTGCAAGACGATACCGCTGCCGTAGTTGTCCCCCACCAGCCCGCCGACATATTCGTTGCCGCTGACCGCACCGGTGTTGTAGCTGGTGGCGATGGTGCCATCCCAGTTGGACCCCACGAGGCCGCCGACAAACGATGACCATTGACCAGTGCCACTGACCGTACCGGTGCTGTAGCACTGGGTCACAGTACCACCGTCATTGTAGCCCACCAGCCCGCTGACGTTTCTGCCGGAACCGGTTATATTCACATCTACAACCCCTATGTCTCTAATCTCGGCCTCGGACGCCAATTGGCCAAACAGGCCGAGATAGCTCTCACCCGTGATTGTCAGATGCGAGATTGTATGGCCGCTGCCGTCAAAGACGCCGCTAAAGGAAGTCCCCTGAAAACCTGACTCGATGTCGTTCACATCTGGGGCGATGACGGCCTTGTCGAAGACCTTGCGGCCGGGCAGGTTGGGATCCAGGTCGATGTCGGCGGTCAGGAGGAAGTGCTTGTCGTAATCTTCGGGACTTTCGCCAAGCAGGAACAGGTCGCCAGCCGTAGCAATTTGGTACGGGTCGTCAGGCTCTCCAGTCCCGCCGCTGTATTTGGCATAAACAGGAAAGCTGAAAGAGCAGATTGTTATTAATACAGTGATTATCAACAAAATTTGTGATTTTCTCGAAGTTGCCATTTTTTCTTACCTCCTATTATGCCATTGATATTCTTAGACAGGCACTGATTGTGTCGAAGCGTCGGCAACAAGCCATCCCCATCCCCGTTCTTGCTCTCGCAAGAAAGCACGGGGATGAGGCTGCCACCCTAACACACATATTTGTCGTAAATATTCTTGCCTCTATACTACAATGCGAAATTTGGGCCTGAAAACCCTCAAAAATCTTGGAAAATCCGACAATTTTTTAAAAAATTTCACAAAATCGCCGCTGGAGCGCATCAAAGGAATTATCCGTAAAACTCGCGAATTTCTCGCCTTCATATTGGATTTTCGACCTCCTCTGCCGGCCTTTCAGGGCCACAGAACAAACGCCTTGCGTTTAAATGGCTAAGCCATAAACTGCCTTACCGGACGAAACGAATTGAACCGGCAACAAGATGCTCCCGCTATAGTTACCGATATGTAGTATAACAGATTCAGCTTGGCTACATCAAGAGCAAAAGTGCAGAAATGCTCCGTAATATTTATGAACAGCAACTGCTATCATTTCGGCCGAAGCAATCTGCATAGTCAACCGAACTGCCTATCCTATGTGACTACCGAGGTCTTTGTGGTGCCTGGCTGGAGGTTCAGAACAGCTCCGCAAACCAGCTCCACGGCGGAATGCGCAGCAAGATTAAGATTGGCTGGATGCAGAAACCGGCCAGAGCAAAGACCCACATATCTTTGTTTTTTTGGTGTGCTCCCTCTTCGCGTAACTTGCACCAGGCGGGGATAAAGAGCAGCAGCGGAATGCCGCAATATATTCCGCAGAGAAAGACGGCGAGGCGCCATTCGAAACTCAGCGGCTCGGCTGCCACCGCCCGGGCCTTTTCTTCATGGGCCTTTTCGCGCTGCTTTAGCTCTTTTTCGAGAGCAGCCAGACGGTCAGAGGTCAGATGGCGGTCAGCCAGCTCAATCTTTGCGAATTCGATGGCTTCCGGAAGGTGCGTGTCAGCTCTTGTGTACTCAAGCAGGTCGGTATCTGACAGACTCTGTATATAATCTTCCACTTTCCTTTCCATACTCTGTCTCCTTTGGAAGACAATCCGCATGGGCAATTCTTGTGGTCGAATCAAAGGTGTCATTCCCGCTTATACCGGTGATATTATAGTCGGAATTGTCTGAAAAAGCAAGAAAAGAATAAAGGTCTTTAGTCAGTGTTCAGCTCGTTCCGCTTACTACCTGTTTAGCTGCAATGCGCCTGGGCCGGTGATTTCAAATTTGATTTTGTCGGTATTTAGGTCCCATTCAATTGCATTAACCGGAACGCCATTGAAGCGGCAGGGCTGGAGCTCATCACCCTGCACGGTGATTATGGCCTTGCCGGCATCGTAGAATAATTTGCTGCCGTTAAATTCCTTATCCCGGTCTTCATAAGTAATTCCGCCTGTCGCGCTGAGCATCGAAAGCTTAAATCCACCTTCGACAGTTTCAATAAGGTCGGCCTGGACGTGAACGGCAGTAACAGTAACCTGCCGGTCATATTGAACCTGAGTTTTGACAATGGGGAAGTAATTAACAGTTAGCAGCCCCTTTGAGGCGGCATCAGCAACAAGCTGATTTTTATCCAAGAAATACTTCAGCGTCTGGAAGTTTTCTATAACCGCCCAGCACGGCTTATTCAGGCTGAATTTATCCGGCTGCGAATTCGGCTCCTGGATATTGGAGTTATCGAGATTTATTACGCCTGGCCCGGTCGCTAAAAACAACTGCTGTGCAGTGTCATAGTCGCACTTGAGGCACTTTAGCTCAACACCACCTAACACTTTTTCGTTTGCCATTTTTACAGTTGCAAGCTTTACCACGCCGCCATCGGCAGTGAAATGTTTAATCTGGCGGCCTGAATCCGAGGACCGCTCATCTTCGTCCGGCAATAAATCTACTGTAAACTTCTGTCCTGAAACCACGTACCGCCGAAGGCCGTTGGGGTCATCCCGAAGCATTTCGCAGACGCAATCACCTTCAAAGATAACTTGATCTAAGGCCGGCAGAAACCTGAGAAGTTTCTGAGAGGTTACTTTTACCGGAACGGCAGCCGGGACCGTAGTTTGGTTAGGCTCAGTTTGAATTATATCACTGGTGTAAAATTCAAGCTCTGATTCGCCAACGGCAGCGGTATCGTCGGTAGATGCGTTATAATCAATTTTCCGTGTTAACAATATAGTTCGACCATCATTATCTTCCAATGCTTTTAGCTTTTCGGTGCCGGTTACTATCGAGGCCTTGGGGCCGGACTTGCCTGAATATCCATTGGTTTTTGCAGAACCCATCGGCGTAACGACAAATCCACCATCACAGGTTACAACAATATCTTCAAACTTTTCAGACGATTTGTTCGGCTCATCCTGCTTTGGAACAGCAGCATTCTTCGTGTTGGCGTCATCCGGACTTTGCGGGGCTTGCTCAGCAGTTGCGGCATCAGCGTCATTTGAGGCCTTTGACCAGAACATGTCGTTGATTGAAATTTCATCGTGAGCAAAAACAAGCTGCTCAGGACTGTCAATGAGCACATTGTTGCTAAGCACACATTTGTAGTATTCGCCTTTTCTCTTCTCAACCTCCGGCCGAGTGATTGTGGTCTGTGTCTGTCCCTTATCAGAAGCCACAACAGGCTCGTCCGGCTGGTGCATTTTGGCCAGGCCGGCGGTATCAGCAGGCCCGTCGGCCTGCGTCTTCGCATCCGAACGGAAGCCCCTCCGCGAGCTTTTTATACGCAGATTGTCCAGGTCAATTATTCTCAAATATTCAAGACGCTCCAGTTTGTTATCATAGATAAGCTCCAGACCGGTGCCGAGCATTTGAGCATCTTCTGAAACAAATTTGACGGGCCCGGCTGTTGAAAGCTGCGACTTCTCGCTTAGAAACGTTATGTCGTCAAGATAAATATTACTTTTCTTAACGTTACTTGAGCCCTCAGGCAGAATGCGAATAACTACATTTCCGGTAAATGTTGCGTCCCTGGGAGTGGACCTGCCCACAGCGGTTTCGACCTGGACCTTTCCCTTGTCAGCCGTGATGTAAAATTTGAAATTGCGCTGATAAATATTCATATAGGGCTTTTCAATTTCCCATAGGTCTCTGACCTCGTGCAGAAGTCTTTCAAAGCCCCATTCCCGTTCAACTTCTTTGTTCTCGTTGAGTGTAATGTATCTGGCCTTTCGAATGGTTCCAACCCCAACCTCACCAATCATGCCAACTTCATTGTCAAGGCCGCCATCGTTGCTATCGGCAACAGAATCAATAAATTCGGCTTCTGTACGTGTATCTATCGGAGGTGTTTTGCCTACGCGGCTATAGAACAGAAATATTGCAGATATGACCACCAGCGAAATAAAGCCTATAACGAATTTTCGCATTTTAATAACCTCATCTCTCCCTTAAAGCAGGTATCTGGTCATAAGCTGCCGCCATTTTCCGGTATTTTTCAGGATGTACTCTATTACTTCCCGCACAGCACCACTGCCGCCGGTGCGAGCCGTTACGTAATCAGCATATTGTTTAACCTCATCAACAGCATTGGCAACAGCCACTCCTAACCCGACGTATCTTATTGCCGGTAAATCCGTCAAATCATCTCCGATATAAGCCACCTTTTCCGGCGAAAGGGCGAGCTGCTCAAGAAACTTCTCAAGCACAGACAGCTTATTGTGACAGTCCTGAAATACATATTCTATCTGCAGTTGTTCAGCTCGGCGCTGTGTCGGCTCCGAGGCCCTGCCGCTGATTAAGGCAACCTTCAGCCCCGCCCTTTGCCACATCCGAATTCCATGACCGTCCATCGAATTGAAAAATTTGCTTTCACTGCCATCGGCATTAACTACCAGCGTTCCATCCGTCAGTACGCCGTCAACATCCATAACCAACAATTCTATGTCCGCAAGGTTTGTCATAGTAATCGATTCTCGATTCTCGATATTCACCCGGGCTTTTTTACAAGCATCAGGCATCGCTTGTCCGCCGAAGCTTCAGCGAAGGCAGAAGTATCCAGCATCGAGTATTCCTTTTAACTATCCGACCACTTTTATCGTTACGATATCCTGTACATCGATAAGGCCGAGGGGCCTGTTATCGGCATCAACCACCGGCAGGTCATCGATTCTATATTTATGGAAAATGGCAGTCGCCTCGGCGGCAAGGGCATCGGCTCTTATTTTTTTGCAATCAGCCGTCATAACATCACCGGCCTTGAACTCGAAGGCCTTAAAGCCGTGCTTAGCCAATAGACGACGAAGGTCGGCATCGGTGATTATCCCTGCCAATTTCCCATCTTTGCCGACAACCATCACGGCTCCATGTCGCTTTACATCGCCTGTCTTTTCAAGCAACTGTTTTATCGTATCGGTAACCTCAGCGATAGGCAATCTTTCGCCCGGCTTGAACATCATTGATTGTTCAACCGTCATCAGCTTTGCGCCGAGCGACCCGCCGGGATGAAACCGTACATAATCCTCCACGCTGAAATTGCGTGCCTTCATAACGGTAAAGGCAAGGGCGTCACCAACCGCTAACATACAGGCAGTGGAAACACTCGGAGCAACACCAAGCGGACAGGCTTCACTCATCAAGCCCATGCACAGCGCCACGTCGCTATTCTCGCATAGGGTCGAGTCGCTCTCGCCGGTTATCGCAATCAGCTTAATCTCCTGCTGCTTGACCAGATTTATCAGCCGAGTAACTTCGTCCGTTTCACCGCCATAACTTAGAACAATCACAATATCGTTTTTTCGCAGCCTGCCCAGGTCGCCGTGGACGGCCTCGGCAGGATGAAGAAAGTGGCTGGGTGTGCCGGTCGAAGCCAGAGTAGCGCTTATCTTTTGTCCGATTATGCCCGCCTTGCCGATGCCGCTTACTATACAGGAGCCGCTGCAGCTATAAATCATCTCGCAGGCCTGCACAAAAGACTTATCAACAATCGGCTTGATAGAGCTTATCGCATTCGCTTCGGCTTCAATTACTTTTCGCGCATATTTAAGGTCAAATTCCAATTATGATTATTCCTTTCTTCGATGCTAACGAGTATCTGTTGCGGAAAACAAAAACCAAAGATGTCACCCCTGCGAAAGGAGGGGTCCAGAGCGAAAAAACTGGATTCCCGCTGGAGTTTATCCCGCACACGATGCGGGGCGGGAATGACAAATACTGCTTCCGCAACAGGAACTATTTACAATTTTACGACACTTCCCCGGTCATTGTAGCAGACCAAGTCGTGTTTTTCGCCGGTGTAATCCGACGCAGAATGAATAACTACACGTTTGTCGCTAAGCTGTTCTACTCGTGCAATGGCCACCCGCTTGGTATTCTGCAGATAATCCGCAACTTCCGGCGAGACAAACAGCTCAATGCGTTTTATCTGCTCTTTCGAGGCCGACAAGTGCAACAAGCGAATAATTTCGATAGCCAACGACTCGTGGCTTTTAACAAAACCCATACCGCCGCAATGCGGGCATGCCAGATAGGTGGCCGATTGCAGCGAGGGACGCATTCTCTGGCGTGTCATTTCCACGACGCCGAACCTGCTTATGCCCAATATTCTGGAACGAGCGCGGTCGGTCTTGACAGCAGCCCGAAAAGCTTTTTCCACGGCCTTTCGGTGCTTGGCATTACGCATATCAATAAAATCACAAATTATCAGCCCCCCAAGGTCTCGCAATCTAAGCTGTCGTGCAATTTCAGCCGCCGCCTCTATATTGCTCTCGTAAGCAGTTTGTTCTGCGTTTTTCTGCTTGCGGAACCGCCCGCTGTTGACATCTACCGAAACCAACGCCTCAGTCTGCTCAATCACAATTGAACCGCCTCCTTTAAGCTGAACCCCGCGAGACTGGACCTTTGTAATCTCATCCTCAATCCGATATTTGTGAAACAGAGGAACTTTGCTGTCATAATACGTTACTCTTCTTTTCAAACGTGGAGCAGCAAGAGAAAAAAATTCCCTGATTTTGCGAACCACACTCTCGGAATCACATATTATGTTACTTATCTTACTGTTAAAGACGTCCCTCATCGCCCTGATAACCAAATCCGATTCCTGATAAAGCTCTCCGGGCGTTTTTTCAGTCACTATCCGTTTTTCAATAGTTCTCCACAATCGCCCCAGATACCTTAAATCGTTGTGTATATCCCTTTTGGAGCATCCCTGCCCGGCGGTTCTGATAATAAAGCCCTGCCCTTTCGGCGGCTTGCTGTCATCGAGAATCTGGCGCAGTCTCTTGCGTTCGTCCTCATCCTCAATCTTATGCGAAACACCGTGCTTTCTCATCCAGGGCATCATAACCAGATATTTACCCGGCAAAGCAAGATATGTGCTAAGGGTCGCCCCCTTAGTCTTTAAGCCTTCTTTTGTTACCTGGACGACCAGCTCCCGTCCCTTGCGAAGGCAATCCTGAATAGGCGGCCTTTCCCTTAGCGATTTCCTTCGGCCAATGTTCTCGGCATGCCTACTGTCTTCTTGTGCAAAATACCGAGGGTGCAGGTCGCTGACGTGAAGAAATCCGTTTTTGCCTATCCCAAAGTCGATAAACGCCGCCTGGATGCCGGATTCAATATTTGCCACCTTCCCTTTATAAATATTACCGACGTGGCTGCTCAGACTCGCTCTTTCGACGTATAGCTCCTCAAGCGAATCGTTCTCGATTACCGCCACTCTGCACTCTTCGCTCTCCGCAACATTTATTAGCATCTCTCTTGCCATTTTCGTATCCCCAGTTTCAAATAAATCCTAATATCTAATATCGAAATCCGAAACAAACTCAAATGACCAAAATACAAAATTCAAAACGTTTTGGTAATTTAGTATTTGAATTTCGATTTTAGGGTTTCGGATTTACTTTTTGTATATGTACTTCACGCTTCTTTCCATTGTACCCTTGTTCGTCTAATGGGCGAGACCAGCTTTTCTACATCCAGCTCAAGCAGCTTCAAAATTTCATCAACACGTATCGAACCAGCCGAGCTGATTTTGCATTCAACAATTATACCGTTCGGGTCCAATTCAATCGATTTCAAAAAACCTCTCACATCGACATTTTTAAGTCTTGGGTCTTGAGTCTTGTGTCTTGTGTCTTGTGCTTTTATCCGTCGTTCCAGAATAAGACTTTCGCTTGCCAACAAGCGCTCAATCGTGGTCTTCAATTTCTCGTTGAGATATTCCTTCCGCACCGCTAACACGTAGGCTGCCGAACAAGGCTGAAATGATGCACTCGCTTCAGTAACATTCACCGAAAGCAGCTCACAGCCCTCAGGCACTTGTGCACTTACGTTCTTATGCACTTGTGCACTTATGCTCTTGTGCTCTTGTTCACTTATGCACTTATGCTCTTGTTCACTTGTGCTCTTATGTACCCGAAGACAGAGCAGCTCATCATCCGATTCAATCCCTACAGGCCTCGGCAGAGGCAACGACATCCTCGGACGGGGATTGAAACCCTGGCTGTATTGGATTTTTAGACCCGCTCTAACGCAGGCACGTTGAAAAAGCCTGAGCGTCTGGGCGTGCGAAAGAAACCTCAGGCTCCCGCTTATTCTGAATCTTACTACCAGCAAGATAGTTTCATCCGAAACTGCTATATGTGCATCTCCTTAACAGATTTTGCAATATATAACTTAGCATTATGCCCATCGGTGCTCGAAAAACAAGCACTTTTTCCCTTGTAAATTCAGCCTGCGAAGTGTAAATTTTCCATTAGAAGGTATCACTATCTGCTTGACGCGTAGTGCATTGTAATGTATTCTATATGAGTACATTGTATTCATGGAGACCTAAATATGTCGAGAACAATAACATTGAGATTGAAGGACAGCGTTTACAATTTGCTTTGTCGGCTTGCCAGTCAAGACAACAGGACATTGTCAAATTTCATCGAAACCTCTACCCTTCGATACATAGAAGAGCACGAATACGCAGATGAAAATGAAATGGCGGAAATTCGAAACAACCAGGAGCTGAACAAAAGCTTGAGACGGGGTATGAAAGACGCGAAATTAAAAAAGGGACGTTTCGTTGGATAAGTATAAAATCTTTGAGACTGATGAATTTCTGAAGAAACTAAGAAAGCTTTCGCGTCAAGATGCTAATTTTATTCAGAAAAAGCTAAACGAGTATGTCTATCCCCAAATCAGGGAAGAGCCGTTTCTGGGACGCAACATAAAGAAGCTCCGCGATTACGACCCGCCGATATGGCGCTATAGAATAGGTAAATTCCGAGTCTTTTATTTCATCGATTCTGAAGAAAAAGTAGTCTATATTTTATCTGTGGTCTTAAGAAAGGATGCTTACAAATAGATTGTAGGGCGGTCTTGCAGCCCACTAAAATCAAGTTAGGATGGACACCGCCAAAGGCGGGTAAACTTTAGCCCATGCGGATTGTTGAACCGAACGAGTCCTGCTTCGCACAAGGCTACTAAGGATAAACCGGCTGCACTCGGACGCCGAATACGCGGCGCCTGTGAGCTTGACGTCATGCGGAAACCATATAATAAGTAGTTCGCAAAAAAATATTATGAAGTCAATTGTACAAATTCTATGGCAACCATCAGCACTTATATTTCTTGGTGTAATATTATCTGCGAATTTGGCTTTTAATTGACCCCCGGCAGAGCCGGGGGCTAAACAAAAAAGGATGTGAATATGGCAAAAATAAGACGACAATGGATTTATAGCCCACGGCCTGCTTCGAGTGTGCCGGATGCGGTGAAGCAAAAAGTTACAGCCAAGGCGGACGAAATCGTCGAGACCTTGTTTAAGCCGCAATACATAAAACCGCCGGATAAGAATGAAAGATTTAACTACATTGTTGATATCTACACGAAGTGGCATAAGAACTGCCTGCTCTTCCGTGCCAAGTTCGCCTGTCCGGGTCCCAGAGCGCTATCGCCTTTTTTCGAAGACAGCTTTACACGACTTGCATACATGGCGAACGGGCGTTTCAATCTGGCGTACATGCGACACACCGGCAAGTGGTGCGAAGTGTTCGCCGACCTGTCAATGGAGGAGGCATTTGCCGCCATCCGGGATGAGCCGTTTTTCCATCCTCCGGGTTGAGCAGATTGCAGCGACTCCGGGACTGCGATATATAAGGAGACAGAAATGAATCGTCGAGAATTTTCGAAAAACGTTCTAATGCTTGGAATTGGAGCTCAGGCCGGCTTTGCGCAAGGCAATCCGGCAGGGACACGGAATCAACCTGCGGATTATTACGAGGAGCCGGCGAAAAAATTGCCTGTAAGGAAATTCGATGTCGTCGTAGCAGGGGCCGGCACGGCAGGGGTCGTGGCGGCGACAGCCGCAGCCCGACAGGGCGCCAAGACGGCCTTGATTGAGGTAAAAGGTTATCCGGGCGGGACGGCCACCGAAGGCGGCACCGCCCTTCACAGCTTCTATAACCTGTGGAAGGCCTTCCCCGGCGTTAACAAACGTCAGGTTGTGCGAGGGATTCCACAGGAGATTATCGACCGCCTTCTGAAAGTCGGCGGCACATCGGGCCACGCCGAGATGTCCAAAGGGTACAATTACGATTCGGTATGCACGGCTATTGACACGGAAATGTATAAACTCGTTACGTTCGAGATGCTTGTCGAGTCGGGTGTTTTCGTATGCGTCAATACGCTTCTGGCCGGAGCGATTATGGACGGCTCCCGCATCCGGGGCGCAATTGCCGAGAGCCGCTCCGGCAGGGAGGCGTTCTATGCGAAATGCTTTGTGGACTGCACTGCATACGGCGACCTGGCCGCATATGCCGGCGCCGATTATACCGAACCAAATGATTACCCGGTGGTCAACAGTATTGGCGTCGCCAATGTCAGCATCGACAAATACTACGAATTTCTCAAATCGCACGACGCCATTACTCAACAGGCCGAAGGCATTCGCAGCGGAAAAGACGGGCAAATCGTGCGA
>JBAQFY010000243.1:0-3313 GCA_049287505.1 Sedimentisphaerales bacterium
AGATGAGCTAAAAGACTGTAAAACCGATGAGCAAAAAGAGCAGAGAGCGAAGCAGCTAATCGCCAATTTCGGTGATATGAAGCTGTTAGCTGTTTTGCTTCGCCGAGCTAAAAAACGCTGCCGACCCATCTGGCGAACAGTAGTAGCACGAACATTTCAAACCATCGGTCTGTTAATTTTATGTTTTATCGTTTATGTGGTCTGGTTCTTGACCGGTAAGCCGGTTATCACCACCGATTACGTTGCCGAGCTTAACAGAATTGTCAGGCCGGCAGCCGATGAGTCTCTAAATGCGGCTCCATTATACCTCAGAGCAGTTGACTTGCATAAAGAGCTATCGGATGACTTACTTCTTTTCTTTGCTAAAAACCATCAGGCGGTGATTGATGAGAAAGACCGGCGTCGAGTCGAAGAGCTGGCCAGGAAAATTGATGAATTGCTTCAAAATAAAAAACTTTGGAATTACCAGGAAAAAAGGCAAGACGTCCAGGTTGAAGTGTACGGTATATTCTATAAGTTCCTGGAAAAAAAATATAATGAACTCACTGTTGAGCAAAGAAATATAGCCGAAAGATGGTTACAGGAGCAAAACGATGCCCTGGAGCTTATTATTGAGGGCTCTCGAAGGCCATATTACTGGCGAACCTACGGCGGACGTGGGAACAAAACAGAAATGATGGGCATTCTTTTGCCTAACCTCCAGGTTTTTCGCAATCTGGCTCGTTCTTTGCGTTGGCGGGCGTGGCTTCGCGCCGAACAAGGCCGATTCGAAGATGCTTTTAACGATATGAAATCCTGTTACCGTTTAGGCCGGCATTTAAAAGGAAACAAGTTTTCGATTGAGCAGCTTGTGGGAATTGCTCTTGAAGCCATATCTGTTCAAACTATTCGGGATATTATAGGTAACTATGAGATTGACCCGATGGTATTGACGGACCTTCAGAGGGACTTTGAGCAGATTATTGCCATTGAAAATTTCGTACCGAGTTTAGAAGGGGAAAAATTGTGCATCTATGACGAAATCCAGCGATGCTTTACCGAAGACCGCTTTGGTGGCGGCCATTTGTATCTTTCCAGATTAGGTAATTTGGAACCTTATGTGCAAAATGGTCTGGAAGAGATACTCGTTGAGACAATATTTTCTCCCAAGGGATGGGCAAGGGCTGTAAAAGTTTTGTTCGCTCATCCCGACAAGGAGCAAACCAGAGAAATGGCCGACCGTTACTATGATTTTTGGGGCAAGTTGTATCACAAAACACCAGGCCAAATCAGGGCAGAAGGAATAGACGCCGAAAAAGAAGCTATGGAAATCATTAAGGGCAATGTATTGCTGCAAATCCTTGCCCCTCCTCTTGCCAGGATAAACGAAATAGCCAATCGAAATAAAACCGAGGTCTATGCAACTGTTACCCTCCTTGCCCTGCTGCGGTACGATAAGGATAAAGGTTCTTACCCGAACGATTTACAGCAGCTCATAACCGCCGGCTATCTGAAGCAATTGCCGATGGACCCTTTCAGTGATAAGCCGCTGTCTTACAAAAAAACGGAAGATAATTTCATCCTATACAGCGTAGGGCCTAATTTTACCGATGAAGGCGGTGAATACAGCAGGGACTCAAAGGGCCGAATTAAGAATTGGCTGGACAATGGCGATACGGTCTTCTGGCCTGTGCCAAAATCTGATATAGAACAATAACTATATTCCGTACAAGAATGAAAAGCCAGAACGAAACAAAAATCCAGTTTAATAAACTGCCTGCCTGTGCGACTGAATACATAAAGCAGGTCTTAAAGAAGATGCGTTATCGCCGTAAGGTTCGGCGGGATGTGCAGGCCGAACTTGAGGCGCATTTTGAAGATGAGCTAAAAGACTGTAAAACCGATGAGCAAAAAGAGCAGAGAGCGAATCAGCTAATAACCAAGTTCGGTGATGTGAAACTATTAGCTGTTTTACTGCGACGCGCCAAAAAACGCTGCCGGCCCCTCTGGCGAACAGCTATTGTCCGCAGCTTTCAGGCGTTGGGAATTATTGTCTTGTATTTTCTTATATGTTCTATTCCGCTTCTTATTGGCAAGCCCACGATAAGCATCAACTATGTCGATTGGCTGAACGAGCTTGTCCAGTCCGGCAGGGATGAACAGGACAATGCAAGGCCGTATTATGAAAAAGCAACTCAACTCTATGTGGATATGCCACAGTGGCTAAGCAAAAGCAGGGCGAAATGGTCGGCAGATTTGAACGACGTGGAGCTGAATCTCCTGCCCGATTGGCTTAAAGACAACCAAGAGGCTATTGATGCACTCAGGCGAGGTTCGCGATGCTCCGGCTGCTGGAGCAATTACCAGAGTGATAAGACTGAATTGAGCAAAGCCCCTATGGCTACTGTCTCAATGGTTAGTGCCATCATGGCTAATACGATGGAAAACTTGTCGAGCTATAGACGTCTGGCATTTGCTTTGCAATGGCAGATTCAATATGAGGCATACAGGGGTGACGTTAAGGCGGCATTGAATGACTCCATCGCCCTGGTTAAGTATGGTAGTCACTTACACGGCCATGGTTTGTTGGTTGAGCAGTTAGTGGGCATTGCAATAGAGGGTCTCGCTAATAGTACGATTTTTATGCTGCTGGACAGTGTTGATGTGCCGGCAGATGTTTTGAAAAACGCTCAGGAAGAGCTGGACGGTCAGTTCCGCAAGCAAGAGCCGGTTTTCTCTATGGAAGCGGAGAAAGTGTTTTGGTATGACGCGATTCAGAGGACATTTACCGATGATGGGCAGGATAGTGGTCATCTCCTGGCGCGCGGCCTTCCCTATGTGTTCACCAATGATTGGAAGGACAACCTGTGGAGATTTGTTAGCTTCAACTATCCGGACAGGCAAGAAATGGTAGCGAAAATTGATGAATATTTTAGACGATTTGCCGAAATACTCGCTGAAACGCCGTATGATTTGCGCGATGAGGCCATAGACGAACAGGAGGAGAACGAAGAAGCTCGTATAGCACCTATTATGTTGAAAATCAATATCCCTGCATACAGAAGAGTAAGTCAAACCGCCTGGCGATTGAGAACAGGCAGGCAAGCCTTATTGACGGTTCTGGCAGTTATGCGCTATGAGAAAGAGAAAGGCCGGTATCCAGCCGGCCTTGAAGAGCTGGTCAAGGCAGGTTATTTGAAGGAATTACCGAGGGACCCGTACAGTGACGGTCCGCTGATTTACAGAAGGACAGATGAGGGATTTTTGCTTTACAGTTTTGGTGTAAATCTCAAAGATGATGGGGGTAAATTGGGCCTCGGCAGTCGAGGAACGC
>JBAQFY010000244.1:0-8013 GCA_049287505.1 Sedimentisphaerales bacterium
GCTCAACCGGACCATCGCCGAAGACAGCTAATTCCGGACCCTGCAGATTGTTCTCCTTCATTATTCGTTCAATGACCATCTTTTTGGAATACCTGGCGACATCGCCAACGGCGCCGTAAATCCCGCCGTCAAAAAGCTCGGCGTAACCAAGTGCTTCGGACTCGGCGACAACATCCTCGTGGTCTGTCCCGCTTGCTAAATAAAGTTTTATGCCCCTTTGCTGCAGGATTCTTAAAAAATTCAACGCGCCTTTGATTGTGTAGTCATTGATATCAAGCTCGCCGCGTTTGAACTTTTTGATTCGCCTGTTCACAAGCTCCATCAAGGCATCATTATAAATTTCCTTGTAGCCGAATTTGTCGAGGATTTTATCAGCTCTGACAATGCCGAACTCTTTGACCATATCGACAAGGGCTTCCATCTGTATGATGGTCTGAATTCCGGTTGATTTGTCAATGTAGTCGGCCACGTAGTTTCGGACCTTGTGGTAAAGGGTCTCGTCCGCAGTCTCGTATTTATCCCCGAGAATAGCCTTGACCATTACGGGGGCCATTATCTGCTCCCAGCCCTGCCTCAACGTGCTTATCGTCCCATCGTTATCAAAGACAGCGTGTTTTATTCGGCCAAAGGGTATCGATTCGAAGCAAAGCTCTATTTCAGTATCGTTGAAATAACAGGCCCCGCGCCGGTCGGAGGCCAGTTCAGGCTGATAGATATAATCGGCATCTCTGCCAACCGCGAGGATTTCCGGGCCTGATGCGGTACCGGTCTGGAACAACTTCTGAACGGTAACGGCAGCGGCAAAGTTGGCGAGCTCAGCCGCGTCGGCCGGTGGAATTCCTGCCCCCAGGCATAAAGCCAACGCGCTTGTTACCGTATCACCGGCCCCGACAATATCGAGCTTCTTCAATAATTGAATGCCCGGGACTTCGTAGAGGCCATCGGAATCCACGGTTATGATGCCGCGCGGGCCGCGGGTTAGAAATACGGGTTTGCCGAACTGCTGATAAAGGTTCATAGCGTATTTCTTCACATCGGTCAACGTCAGAACATCGCCCAATTTGACATCGACGTTGTTCAGCCGGGCCGCCTCCAAATCATTCGTCTTGCGGTATATATTTTTGAACTTGCGGCCATAGTGCCTGGAATCGAGCAGAACTATTTTGTCCGTAAACTGCTCAAACAGAGCGTTGGCCTGGTCTATGAAAGACTCGTTCGTAATGCTACCCGGAACCTGCTGGTTTACTATCAGCGCATCTGTGCTCTGCAAAGCATTGGCGATGCCGTCCAGCAAAGCTCGGTCTGTTTCCTCGGTTCGCTCGTTGAAAAAGCCAAAGTCGATTCGGGGCTGTTCGCTGCCCTCAAGGTATGGCTTGCCGAAGGTCACGGTATCGAAATTTGCCTTTTGAACAACCATATATGTTGTATCGACATTAAGCTCGTGGAACTGGCGCCTAAGCTCTCTGCCGAATATGTCATCTCCAACGACACCTATTACCTGTATGGCCGCCGGCTCAAGAGCGGCAATATTGGCAACGACACTTGATGCGCCGCCGAGTGAATAATAATGTTTGCCGACCGCCTGGGCCTGAAGGCCGGTTTCTACCGAAACTTCCGAACCGCGGGCATCGAGCAGCCAATAAGCATCAATACAGAAATCTCCATAAACCGCTATTTTTACGTTCTTAATCCCAGCTAAGATTTCTTTGATGCGCCCTTCTTTCATCGTTAAATACCTTTTAGTTACAGCCCTTCTAAAATCTTTTTATACAGAAATGGAAACGTTTTTTTCTGGTTGCCCTGTATGTAAAAGCCCTTGCCGGCAAAGGCTTGGGGAATCCGTGTCACAATGCTCTTTTGGTCACGGAAATAATAGCCCTGCGAAGATTCATCGCTCATCGCATCGGAGCTGTAGCCACGGAGGTCAAAGTCGGCGGTAACGATATTATTCGGAATATTGCCGGCGTTGGCAGCCATTGAGACGGCTTTAAGCAGAACTTCCGGACCTGTCACGGCACTTCCGATATTAAGCAGCACACCACCTTTTGTAAGTTTGGCTATTTCACTTGTATAGACAAGAAAATCCCGGCCGGAACAGCCGCCTTTGGCCTGGCCGTCAAAGGATGGATGCTGGTCGATTACATCCGTGCCTATCCCTACGTGAACGGTAAAGGGAATGTCATTTTCATAGCAGACGGCAAGAACACTAACTTCCGGATGACCAAAACTGCACAATGAATTGTCTTTTCCAATAAAGGCAAAAACCTCGTTACGAAAATCCTCATCACACATCATTTTGCCGAGTGACTCCCCAAAGCCCAGTTTGTACTTATTACCGACGGACAAAGCGCAATTGATATATGCAAACTCGTATGCCATTCCAAATTGGCCCTTACCGAGTGCATCCGGAACATTTTCGCTGGTTTGGCCTATCAGCGCCAGCTCAAAATCGTGGATGGCTGTGGCGCAGTTCCCGGCAACTAAAGTTACGAGACCACGCCTTACAAGGTCGGCAAGCAAAGGGCCAAGGCCGTTTTTTATCAAATGAGCACCCGTAAAAAGGACAACAGGCTTCTCGGTTTTTCGGCCCGAAACTATCGCCCGCGCAATGGTCTCAATATCACTGCAAGTCTTATCGGGCAAATCAATAACAAGATTGTCAAGCTCCGCAGGCCGAATAAGGTCGTCGAGCGTAACCTTGTTGCTGCGTGTACCCAACGGATACGTATTGATTCGATTGAGGTCAAAGACTTTGTATTTGCCGTCGTACTGCATATATAATCATCTGTTATTGAAGCTTTTCAAGTAACCTTTCAAGCCGCTTTATGGATTGCACCATACAACGAACCGTATGATAGTTCACTTTCCAGGAATGGCTCATATGCGTCCAGATTGGTTCGCCCTCTCTGGTGAGCAGCGGCCACCACTCACCGACCGGATGATTTATCATCTTGTCGAAAACAAAACGGTGCACGTTTTCGTAGGCCGGCCAGTATTTATCCGGCCCAAACCTCAAAGCCCCCTCCAGCATTCCAATCATAACCTCCGCCTGCTGCCAGAACTCTTTTTCCCTGTCGTAAACACCGCCGGCATGAGGACCCTCGACGTAAACGCCACCGTATTCCTCATCGATACCGTTTTTCATGCCGTGGTCCATCGCTTTTTTGATAATCCCCCGATATTCTTCAAAATCCGAACCCATAATGTCCGTTGCGTGGGCAAGCAGCCAGGCAAATTCCACGTTATGACCGGCTGAGGTATTATCCCCGGCATGGTCTTTTTGGCCACCATCGGCAAAGCGGTCCCAGCCCCAGACAATATCGAACTTTATCTGCGGTGCTATCTGCCAATCGGGCGTGAACTGCGGTATCCCGGTCGCATACTTCGGGTGCAGGATTCTCTTTATTAGAATATCTATATCTTCTATTAATTTCCGGCGGTGTATGCTCTGACCGCTGCATTCATACAATGTGGTAAAAGCCTCCATAAGGTGCATATGTACGTCGAGGGTTTTCCTGTCGCCGCCGCCGCTGCCCGGCCTGCACAGGTCCCAGTTCCTCTCAAACATCTCAAAATATCCGCCGTACATCGTATCGGCACAGTATTTCTGCATAAGGTCGAAAACCTTCTCTGCGTATTCCAGACCCCTCGGGTCACCCGTCGCTAAGGTATATTCGCTGAGGGAATAAATCGCGAAGCTGAAGCCATAAATAATCTTCTTGTCGATAGCGACATTACCTTTACGGTCCACCGTCCAGAAGAATCCGCCGTATTCAATGTCCCACATCTTCTCGATAAGAAAATCAACGCCGTGCTTGGCGTATTCGGCACACTTACCACCTCCGTAGCCCGCTCGATGAGCCGAGGCCATCGTATAGACAGTGCGTGTTTGAGCGATTAAGGATTTCTCGTCCTCGCCGGTATCGTTGCCGTCCTTATCGAAGTGTGTTATAAAGCCGCCGTTCTCATCGTCCTTACATCTGTCCAGCCAGAATGGCAGCAGCTCCGTAGTCAGGTGTTTTTTGCACTCTTCGAGACAGGCGGATACTTGTTTTGCATCAATAGCCATTTTGCAATCCCTTCAATTAGTCGTTATATATCTATTATCAACAAGTCAGCTTATCGATAGAATTGTCGTATATTAACAAAAATGCCCGCTTACAACAACGGGCAATGGAAGCAAAATTTGGCTGACAATTATATATCTCCCAAACCGACCGATTTTTATTATCAGCTTTTTTGCACTACTCCGACTTCATATAAAAAGTCCGGAGACACACCGGCATCATTGTCCCAGACTATCGTATCTATGTCAGGATTTACCTCACTTATAGCGTATTAACTGAAGTATTGCTTTGTATCGCAGACAAAAACTGTAACCAGACATCTGGAATATTATTTGCCAAATCCTCCAAATGCGTCTCTTCAAGCATAAATCCATACGCGTGAACAAAAAAATGCCTGAAGGTCAGATATTCGTAGAGTTGGTTGGAGAGTTCCTCCTGTATAATTCTATTGGACACCGAAAGGTCCAGCAAATCCTTATGTGACGTTTCTGATTTGGGAATCTCAGAGCCTTTTGCTTTTAGAACCTGCTTCAAAATATTTTCTATCCCGTTATAAATGTTATGGAGGAATGTAGCGATAGCAGCCAATCCAATTCTACAGTCGATCTCTTTGTTCTTCCCATCGCATCTTTAAGATTAGCCAATGCTCTTTCAACATTCTCTTTTTCCGCAGCTATTTTTCTGGTTAAATCAACCATAGATTCTCACTCCGGTTTCTTCGATAATATCGTTGAACAGAGATTTTTGGGATAAATCAATAAGATCAATAGGTTTTGATAAGTGCTTAACCAACTCGGCATAAACTTGAAAAATAACTTTTTTTCAATGCCCCTTACTCCAAGGTCTATATCGTTAGCGCCTTGTTCTTTTTCAATTGACGAGCCAAACAAGAACACAGAGGAAACATTATATTTTTTGGCATACCGCAAAATTACATCTTTCTCATATTCTGTTATCATCGCATACCTCTTTACAAGACTTTAGACAACGTAAAATAACTGAATCATTTCGTTTATTTATTATATAGGTGAATTTTGTCGAAAGGCAAATATATATTTTGACCACGGTGTTTGGATAACAAAACAAGAATATTGCCCTGGCCTGCTATGCAGGCTTCGCAAAGACAAAGAAATTGGGTCTCTGCTTTCGCAGGGAATTCGGCTGTGCCTCAGCTTTTTGCCTGGTCGAGGATGAGGTCTTTGACTTTTTGGCTGGGCAGATTAAGTGCGCCATAAGCAGCAGCCGCTGCGCTGCGAAGCTCAGCAGCCGTATCGTCCGAGCTGATAAGTGTGTAAATACTGTCAACCATCGGTTCAACCAGCATATTGGCGTTCAATTTCGCCGAAGTTGCAAGAGAGTCAAACGCTGATATTCGAACATCAACAGCATTGTTATTATCAAGAGCCATTCCGGCTATTGCCCGCTGGGCACCGGGGCTGTCAAGATGAGCTAAAATCTGGCCGGCTAAAATCTGGATTTCCGGACGCTTGCCATTTACCGCACTTACGAGAGCTTCCTGGGCGGCAGATAAATCAATAACAGGATTTCTGGTCTGAGCCAACTTGAGCATAACCTCGGCTGCACGAAGGGCATAGCTGTCGGCTATCTGCTCGTTCCAAAGCCCGGTATCATCGGCGGCAGGCTTCGAATTTTGTCGTAAAGCCTCCGCCAAATTCGCAACCACCAGCTTACTCTCGGCAAACGGCTCCTTAGGCCCTGCCGCGGCTACTGCTATCGCGGCACTGTATCTTACCCTTATATTGTCGAAACTCAGGGCCTGAAGCAGCGGCTGAGCCGGACCAATACGATAAAGCAGCGATTTCTCACCCGCGGTTGTACCCAACGCCTCAATAGCACCAAGCGCGACGTGAGCATTCTTATCTTTGACCGCCCGTGCAAGGGCCTGATGGAGATATTCAACTCCCGCAGTGGTGGCATAGACGAGCGCATCTGCATGCCGGTCGCCAAAATATTGCGGCATCTGCTCAATGCCTGCAGACTCCGCTTTGAAAAAGGCCGCCAGCCACAGCCCAATTGCCGGGCCGAATCCTGCATCGGCCTTTAGCGCCCATTCGCAGCACCGCATCGCCATAAGCTCGTTAAAGTAACTCTTGGAGACTTCTTCCCGAACCAGTCGCTGCCGGTCAGAATCAAAGAACCAAACATTGGCAAAATCAGCATCCTCAGCCGGCGTCAACGACTGAGAATGGTAATAGTATTTCTCCCCAAGCTCGAAGAATAACTGGGCAGCCGGAATTTTCAGAGTGCCGGGGTCAATTTGACTAAGATTTTCCTTGGCCAATTCCCGAAGCTCGGCTGAACTATCACTCTCGAGAAGATATTTTAAGTAGGCCTGCGATTGGGGGTAGCCAATCTTGCCTAATGCCGTTATTATCTGGGCCTTGAGCGCTACATTTTCACTCTGCAATGCGGCCACAAGAGGCCTTATCGCATCTCTGCCAATCTGCGGAAGTGCCCGCACAATATACGGGAACTCTTCTTCGCGGGAATCATCAGCCATCGCATCGAGCATAAACGGTATTGCATATTCACCGGCGTTGCGAAGCCGTTTAACCCCCGTGAACCAGCCGCGCTCGGTACTGCTCAGCCTTTTTATCTCCGTCACAATAACCCTTGGGTCGGCCCGGAGGGTGAAGCTGCCCCGCTCGATTATATCGAGGATTTTACCGCTTAACTCAGCAAGCTCAGGGTCAGGTGAGATTTCGTTGACTCTTAATAAAATCGCATAACCCTGAGGATTTTCTTTACTTAGCTCGAGCAATTCTACAGGGTCGGGATTGCTCTGAAGGACCGCCTGCGCGTATCCCTTGGCTAAATCGAATCGGCCGATTTTCGTATAATGCAGAAAATCGTTCCAGTTATCCTCCAAAGTTTGAGCAAAACCGGCGCTAACTACAAAAAGTGTTACTGCTAAAATTACCACGGCACTTTTCCCGTTGAACATCGAAATTTCTCCTAAAAAATCTCTGCTGGGTTCCCGCTTTGCCTGTCTCGGCTTGGCCGAGCCAAGACGGGCTGGGTCCCTTTTCTATCACAAAACCGGACTCGGCGACCAAAAAAATATACAGATAAAGAACCAGATTTGCCGGCCCTTACCTCCAAAAACAATCCTATTGGGACGATTTTTGCCTAACAAACGCAGACAAAAACCACATTTAACTATTATATACTACAAGTAAATACCCTTCTTGTCAATAAAAAACCATTTCACTGCCAACAATAAGCAGCTATTAGCCCACATATTTCATAATTCCTATCTGTACTGTCTTACTTTAAGAACGCGCATAAGATCTTTTTTAATCAACACTTACAATTAAGAAGCTCTCTATGTTATCTATCGGTAAAGTCGAGCCAAATTTGTCAGATGCCTGTTATAAAGTGTTCGGGGCCAAATTATCGTTTTCTGCCTTTGTTCATATGTGTAATAGATTGAATTCAAGTTTGTTTTAACTGGTTAACCCATAACGCCTTACATAATCTTATAAACATTAGACAGTACAACTATAATGATGCTCATTTTGGAAGTGTTTTGACCGGTCTTTAAGAAAGATGGCTTCTTCTATCTTATCCGCCTCACAGCCCTTTATACGGCCAACTCGTCCTTCAGGGGTATCAACTATATACTCTCTCGACTTTTTTTAGCCATTACGACCGGCTGCTGCGCTAAAACAAAGGGGCCTATACCGAATCATTCGATATAAGCCCCGAATTGCCTGCACTTGTGTAACCGCAGGTACAAGTGATGCTAATCCGTTTCACTATCGTCTGTCACCGCAAACGATTAATTGCCACTTATAGCTTCCGGTGCTCCCGGTTATGGAGCCGGCCGGTACAGCCGAATATCATCGATGTACATTTTACCTGAACCACCGGCTGCCGGATTCTTCTTGTTACCCAGACCAATAGCAATCGTATTGACATTGGC
>JBAQFY010000245.1:0-9931 GCA_049287505.1 Sedimentisphaerales bacterium
GCTTTAATATTTCCGGCGCGAGAGTCGACAGGGATAGTGCTTGGCATTCTGATTCTGGCTGACTTGTTTGCTGTAGGCTATCATCGGCATAATGCCAAGTGGGTTCATGTGCTCGGTTTACTGCCACCCGCCTTTGCCGGTATTGTGGCGGGCTATTTTGGATTGAAGGTGGTCAATGACCAACAGCTTAAGCCGATTATTGGTGGGATAGTCTTGGTGATGTTGGGCGTCAATTATTGGTGGACGAGGGCTAAAGGGCAGGATGCACCAGTTCCAACACAATGGTGGTTTGCGGTAGGGCTTGGTTTTTTGGCCGGGGTTACGACGATGATGGCTAATGCAGCCGGGCCGATAATGATTATTTATCTGTTGGCTATGCGGCTGCCCAAAATCGAATTCGTGGGGACCGGCGCGTGGTTCTTCTTTGTTATTAACTGGCTGAAGGTGCCGTTCAGCGCAAATCTGGATTTGATGACAGCGGCGTCTGTGAAACTTGATTTAATGATGCTGCCGTTTATTGCACTTGGCGCGGTGATAGGGATATTTTTTCTAAAACGAATCCCACAAAAGGCCTTTATTGCTGTTGTGCAGATTTTAGCCGCCGCCGCGGCTGTAAAGCTTTTATTTTAACCGGAGAGCTACCACAGCAAACTTGCAAAATTGGTTTGCAAAATAGCGTTTAAAAGGCGATTATTAAAGCTATGGGTGGACGGGAGAATAAAGATAAATTTGGCGTTGCTCGGGAACAGATGCTCAGGCTGGACCTGAAGGGGCGCGATATAACTGAGCCTGATGTCCTAAAGGTGATGGCTGAGGTTCCACGGGAGGAATTTATGCCGGAATCATATTCCTCACAGGCCTATGCCGATGGCCCGCTGCCTATTGGGATGGGGCAGACTATATCTCAACCATATATCGTCGCTCTGATGACCCAGGAGCTGCGAGTCAATCCGAACTGCGAAGTTCTGGAGATTGGAACGGGCAGCGGGTATCAGACTGCGGTGCTCAGTAAGCTGGTAACAAAAGTCTATACTATAGAAAGATTTGCTCAGTTGTCCGAGTCCGCTCAGGCGGTTCTGGGCAGGCTGGGCGTTAGTAATGTTGAGTTCTACATTGGTGATGGTAGTTGCGGCTGGCCGGAGTCTCGATTACCCTCATCGGGATGCTTTGACAGGATTATGATTACCGCTGCGGTGCCTCAGATACCAGAGCCTTTGGTCAAGCAGCTTGCCGCTGGCGGCTTTTTGGTCGGGCCGGTCGGCTACAGAGGAGTGCAGGAGCTGGTTGTATGTGAAAAAAGAAGGAACAAACTTATCGAAAGAGTAATCTGCGATGTTCGGTTTGTTAAGCTGCTCGGCGAATACGGTTTCGAGCAATAGTACAAAGAAACGATAATGACAGAGGTAGGCGAAGAATCACAAAACAGGCTCGACTTGTCGATGCCGGTTCGGTATCTCAAGGGTGTCGGCCCGGTCAGAGCTGAAACTTTCGCGCACCTGGGAGTGAATACCGTAGGAGATTTGCTGGAATATTTTCCGCGTGACTGGAATTTTTTGCCGGAGTCGATAAAGATATCTCAAATGCGGCCAAACCGAACAGCTACAATTATCGGTATGGTCGAGTCAACAGACTACCAAAGCTATCGCAGGCAGCCGATATTCGAAGCTATAATCAGCGATGATACAGGAGTATGCAGGATTATATGGTTTCACGGGGGATTTCTTCGCGATCAATTAGAGCCCGGCCAAATAATAATGGCATCGGGTAAGGTTAGCTTATACAAACATCAATTGCAACTGACCAATCCGAAGTTCGTCCTTCTGGACGAAAAACATCCCTGGACGGCTGAGTATTTTAGCGGCGGCGTTTATCCGGCCTGCAAAGGACTGACCAGTGGACAAATCAAAAAGATAATCGGGCGTGTGCATCAGGCGGTTGATAAGCTCGTGCCGGAATTTTATGACAAGAGTTTCCTCAAACAGGCAAACCTTATCGGCAGAAAGGACGCATTTCGATGGATACATTTGCCGCCGGATGAGAAGAAGCTGGCACAAGCAAACCGAAGATTAAAATACGATGAGCTGTTTTTAATGCAGTTAGGCTTGGCGCTTCGCCGGTATAAGGTTCAGCATTTTTCGACAGCCCGGCCCTGCATTTGCATCGAGGAAATCGACCGTCGAATCAGAAAACGTTTTCCGTTTTTACTGACCGAAGACCAAAACAACTGCATAGCTGAAATCGCTGCAGATATGAGCAGACATGAGCCGATGAATCGGCTGTTACAGGGTGATGTGGGTTCAGGCAAAACAGTTGTTGCGCTTTATGCAGCTCTGCTGGCGGTCGCGAATAAAACACAGGTTGCAATTATGGCGCCAACGGAGATTTTGGCAGCTCAGCATTTTCTGAGTATTGAAAGGTATTTGAAAAACAGTGATGTAAAAAGGATTTTGCTAACCGGTGGATTAACCGGCAAGAAAAGAACGGAGCTTCTTGGCCGGATAAGAAACGGCGCGATTGATATTGTCGTGGGGACGGTGGCATTGCTGCAGGCCGATATTGAATTTCAAGAATTAGGGCTGGTTATAATTGATGAGCAGCACAAATTCGGAGTGGAACAAAGAGCGCAACTACGAAAACAAACCACTCCGCACTGCCTTGTTATGACAGCCACACCTATCCCACGAACGCTGGCGATGACCGCATTTGGTGATTTGGATGTTTCTGTCATCAAGCACTCGCCGCCAGGCAGAGGCACTGTTATTACACGCTGGGTCGAGCGGCACAACCGGCAGAAAGCACACGAATTTATACGAGAGCGTCTGAAAGCGAGGAGACAGGCGTATTTTGTTTATCCGCGAATTACCGGGATAGAGCAGAATGGAGACATCAAGGCCGCAACCGACGAGTGGGAATATCTCTCTGCGAAGGTTTTTCCGGAATTTACCGTTGAGCTTCTGCACGGGCAGATGCCCTCGGCCAAAAAACAGCAAATTATGTCAGAGTTTCGCAGAGGTAAAATCGACGTGCTGGTGTCAACTATTGTGGTTGAGGTCGGGGTAGATGTGCCAAACGCGACAATTATGGTCGTAGAAGGAGCGGACAGATTCGGACTGGCACAACTGCATCAGTTGAGAGGGCGTATCGGAAGAGGAGAAGCTAAGTCATATTGTTTTTTATTCGCTGAGACCGACAACCAAACAGCTCAAAGCAGACTCGAAGTAATGACCAGAAGCAACGATGGCTTTGAGATAGCTGAGCATGATTTGCGGCTGCGCGGGCCGGGGGAGATGTTCAGCACACGACAGCATGGGCTGCCGGATTTGAAAATTGCAAATATCGTGGACGACTTCGACCTGCTGGTTATGGCAAGAAAAAATGCCTTCAAGCTGGTCTCGCAGGACCCGATGTTACTAAAGGCAGAGCACAAAAACATCCGCCAGGCTTTGCTGGCAAAATTTGGTGATTCGCTCGGCCTGGCCGACGTTGCTTAATTTTCAAAGTGTACTTATGGCATGTCTAATCAGAATCAAGAGGTAAAATTTAGTGGATGTTGACTGTAGTTATATTAAGATATGCCAAATATACTTACAGGATAACTGACAGGGAATTTCAAAGATGAAACTGAAAGTATACTGGACTCTAAGAAAGAAAGTTCTGACCGGCTATGGTCTTGCATTGTGCCTTATCATCACGGTGATTGTATGGTCGTTGATAAATATGGTTCGTTTGGGTAATGCTGGCCGGGCAATCCTGAAGGAAAATTATAAAAGCATTCTCGCCGCTGAAAATATGATAGATTCTCTTGAACGGCAGGATAGTGCTATCCTACTTCTTATGTTGAGCTATCCTGATGAAGCTATAAAACAGTTCAGGGAAAACGAGAATCATTTTCTTCTCTGGCTTGGAAGGGCTAAAGACAATGTTACAATTCCTGGGGAAGAGAAAATCGTAGAAAACATCGATGCCGGATATTCTGAATATCTGGTTAAATTCTCAAATCTGCAAACATTGGTTCGTTCCGATACTGATAAAGCCGCCCAGTTTTATCATGAGACCGTGCTACCATCTTTCAAGTCTGTAAGGGAAGAATGTATTCAGTTACGAGAAATCAACCAGAACACCATGTTTAATGCCAGCGACAAAGCCAGTGAAGTTTCTGACAGAGCGTTCTGGTCTGTATTTACAATAGGTTCGATATCTGTGGTTGTCGGTCTGGGTTTCAGTCTTCTGTTAGCTAGTCTTATTGTCAAACCGGTGCATCAAATCATAGAAGCTACTCAGAAAATTTCAGAGGGAGATTATGATGTGGAGGTAAAATCCAAATCCAGAGATGAAATTGGCATGATGGCTAAAGATTTTAACTTAATGGTAAAAAAACTCAAGGCATACAGAGACCTTAATTTCAAGCGTATATTAAGTGAAAAGCATAAAAGCGAGGCAATCATACGCAGTATTGATGATGGTCTGATTGTGCTTAATTCGGAACTGAAAATCGAAGATATAAATCCGACAGCGGCGAAGATATTTGATAAGAAGCCCGACGAAATCAAGGGCCGTCACTTACTCGAAATTACCAAGCATGAAAACCTGTTCAATTATGTCAAACGGGCTTTTGAGGATGAAACTGTTCCCAGACCTGAAGACCCGGATGTCAATATCCTGACGGTTGATAAGGGGCGATTGCAACAGCATTATCTGTTCTCTGTAACTCCGATTCTTGCCGGTGAAGAAGCCGTCATAAGCATGGTTCTACTATTGCGGGATATAACCCGGCTTAAGGAACTGGACCGGCTCAAAAGTGAGTTTGTGATGGCAGCTTCACACGAACTGAAAACACCGCTTACCAGCGTTGGAATGAGTATCTCACTGCTGAAAGAAAAATTAATAGATAAACTGGATTCGGAAGAATCCGAATTGATTAATGCTGCCGATGAAGAAGTTCAGAGACTGAAAGCCCTCGTTAATGACCTGCTAGATATTTCAAGGATCGAGGCGGGGAAAATGCCTATCGATTTCGATTCGGTCTCAGTTGAACTGATTTTTGAAAAGGCTGTTGGTGTTTTGAAGAACCAGGCCGATGAGAAAAATATAGAACTGTCTTACAACTTGCCTGGCGATTTACCTCCTATTGAGGCTGATGTAAATAAAATCACATGGGTGCTGACCAATCTTATCTCAAATTCACTGCGTTATACAGATGCAAACGGCTATATCAGACTGTCTGCTGAGCAGGCTGGCTCACAGATTTATATCTCAGTTGCAGATAATGGTGCCGGCATACCCTATGAATATCAGTCCCGAATATTCGACAAATTTGTTCAAATCAAAACTGAAAAGACTCTGGGCGGAAGTGGACTGGGACTGGCTATATGCAAGGAAATTGTCCGGGCACATGGCGGGACGATCTGGGTGGATTCACAACCCGGTGAGGGAAGCACTTTTACATTTACTATACCAGTATCAGGCTAAAGACTTAAAATTGGAGATATAGCAATGAAAGCCAACAAAATATTAATCGTAGATGATGAGAAAAACATACGGATGACCATTTGCCAATCTCTAGCGGATATGGATGTCGAAACAGATACAGCCATTAATGGCGAGGAAGCTCTTTCAAAATTAAAAGACAGCGATTTTGGTCTGGTACTGCTTGATTTGCGTATGCCCGGAATGGATGGAATGGAATTACTTGAGAAACTGAGAAAAGACCGTCCTGATATTAGAGTAGTAATTATCACTGCTCACGGAACGATTGATTCGGCTGTTGATGCAATGAAACTCGGTGCTGTGGACTTTATTCAGAAGCCCTTCACTCCCAAAGAAATCAGGTATCTGGTCTCAAAGATTATTAAAAGAGAAACCCTCGATAAGGAAAAGAATCAGGATTACCAATCCTGCCTCGAGTTTGCCAAAAGATGCGTTACTGACAGACATTTCGAAGCAGCAGCAGCCTATATAAAAAAGGCGATATCGATAGACTCATCCCGTGCGGAGGCATTTAATTTCCTTGGTGCTCTGTATGAGGTACAGGGCAACAAAGTAGAAGGACAAAAAAACTACCGTGCTGCACTTGCTTTGGATCCGACCTATAAGCCCGCTCAGGCCAATCTGAGCCGTTCGACAGGTGCAAAGCTGGATGCTGATAAGAAGATTCTGTTTGATGACAAGGCTTCAAGATGAACGGCAGGTGAAAAAAATGGCTAAAGCAAAGAACCTGTACATAATCGTAATCGGATGCGGCAGGCTCGGCTCGTTTCTGGCTAACAGGTTGAGCAATGAGGGACATAGCGTGGTGGTGGTCGATATAAATTCAGATGCATTCAGTATGCTTACCGCCGATCAATTCAGCGGTTTCAGGGTAGAAGGCGATGCGACCGAACTTGCCGTCCTTAAACAAGCAAAAATAGACAAAGCAGATGTGGTTATAGGTGCAACGCATGATGAAAATGTAAATATCATGGCAGCCCAGATTGCTAAAAACAGATTCAATGTGCCTAAGGTTCTTGTCAGGATCTTTGATCCTAATAAGGAGTCTTTCTGTAAGGCAATAGGTGTTGAATGTGTTTGTCCCACTTCCATAGCCGCAGAAAAGATGATAATGGCTTTAAATAAAAATAAACGAGTTGAATGGTGAAATCAGCATGAATACGTTAATTATAGGCGGAGGTAAAATTGTATATTTCCTGGCCAAAGCCTTCTTTTCAAAAGGTTATAATGTAACCATCATAAATCGACGAAAAGAAGAGTGCAGCAGGCTCGCTAAGCAGTTGAAAGCAACAGTTGTTTTTGGCAATGCAACAAACCCACTGATTCTAAAGGAGGCTCAAACTTCTTCCATGGATGCTGTCCTAGCTGTAACTCCGAACGATGAGGATAACCTGGTCATCTGCCAACTTGCAAAGCTTAACTTTGGTGTCCAAAGGACCTTGGCCCTTGTCAATGACCCTGACAATGAACAAGTCTTTCGGCAGCTCGGTGTTACTACGGCATTTTCGACAACACGCATGATTTCAAGCCTGATTGAGCAGAGAGCTCGCTTTGAGGAAATTGTCGGACTCTTCTCCGTTGCAGAGGGTAAAGTCAATGTAACCGAAGTTGCTCTGACAAAAAACTCTCCCGTTCTTGGCAAATCACTTATGGAAATCAATCTACCCGTAGATTGCCTGATTGCCTGCATTCTAAGAGATAATAACCCTGTAATCCCACGAGGTGCTACAACTCTTTGTACTAATGACCGTCTGGTACTGATTACCTTGCCTGAAAAACATGGCCCGGTACTGAAGCTCCTGACCGGTAGCAACATATAGGAATCGATGACGTGAAGAAAAGAGAGGAAATTCTACGCTCTTATGCAAACATCATTCATTACACCGGCCTGATACTAATATTGGCCGGAATTCTGATATTATCACCGCTGTTGTGCCTTTTCTTTTGGCCGAAAGAGATGGTTTTAGCCGGTGGATTTATAGCTCCTTCAGTTGTGATGGTTTCTCTTGGAGTTGTCTTCTGGTTATTGTTTAGAAACAAAAACGGTCAATTGCTTGACATTCGACAAAGTGCGGTTATCGTAGTTTTGAGCTGGATGACAGTCTGCCTTTTTTCTGCTTGGCCGTTCATGGCAATACAAAATCTTAACTTTACCCAGGCAATATTTGAATCTGTTAGCGGCTGGACAACAACCGGCCTTTCAGTTGTAAATGTCGAGCAATCAAGCCATCTTATATTACTATGGCGAAGTATAATGCAGTGGGCAGGCGGAGCCGGACTGGCTATTATTATGCTTGCTACTATAGTAGGGCCGGCTGGGCCTGCTCTTGGCATAGCTGAGGGCAGAAGCCAGCAGCTTGTCCCGCAGGTACGCCAATCGGCAAAGATCGTGATGATGATCTATGCTGGTTATGCCGTCATCGGTATCGTTGCTTACAAACTTGCCGGTATGAATATCTTTGACGCAATTAATCATACCTTCGCCGCTATTTCCACAGGTGGATTTTCAACCAAAACTGACAGCATCGGCCATTGGAACTCACTTTCCATTGAAGCGGTAACCCTGCCTCTAATGATTCTGGGTAATTTAAATTTCCTGACTGCGTATCTGCTATTGCACGGAAAAATCAAAGCGGTATCCCAAAACGGTGAACTTCGGTTAATGCTTCTTCTTGTTCCCGTATGCTCAGTTGCATTGTTCTTTCTGGTCTGCATAAGTTTATATACTGCCTTATCAAAAAGTGTGCGGGTTGCCGTTTTTGAAACGGTTACCGCAATAACCACTACCGGATTTTCCACGGTTAGCTATAATAACTGGAATTCATTTGGTGTTTTATTGATTATTGCGCTGATGCTTATCGGCGGTGGAACATGTTCAACAGCCGGGGGCATTAAACAATATAGAATTTATGTCCTTTACAAATCAATTATTTGGGAAATTAAAGGTTTTTTTCTGCCGAGAAATACTGTTACAGAAAACTACATCTGGCAGGGAGAGCAGAAAGATTTTATCAGCGATACAAGAATCATGCAAATAGGCACGTTTGTATTTTTCTATCTGGCAACCTATGTTCTGGGTAGTCTTGTAATCGCATCTACGAGTGTTAGCCTTGAAGAATCATTATTCGAGTTCGCATCTGCATTGGGAACAGTAGGCTTATCTGTAGGCGTCACTGGCCCGCAAGCTTCACCTGTTATCCTTTGGACAGAAATTTTCGGGATGTTTCTGGGACGGTTGGAATTCTTCGTTATAATTTCGGGAGTTTTGACGATTATACGTGACATTTCGAAAATATTCTTTACAAGTTAAAACAGAGGCAATTAAAAATGGCCAATATCGGATTTTACCTTTTCGTGCTTATCCTCGGAATTTACGCACTTACACTTACAGAAAGTTCCGCATTTAGAGATATCTTCTTTGAAGCTGCGTCGGCCCTGGGAACAGTCGGTTTAAGCACGGGAATTACGTCAACTCTCACGGAGCTTGGAAAAATAATAATTTGTGCTCTTATGTTTGTCGGGCGATTAGGGCCCCTTACTTTTGCAATAGCTTTATCAGCGAAACCCCTGCCGCCGGATGACGATATCGTCTCTGACATAGCTGTATAATTTTTATGAAATTCTTGTATGCCGGGAAATAAAAATAATTTTAATTTATGCGGATAGAATATAAAAACAAACGGCTGGAGAGGGTTTTAATCGGCGTCAATGCCTTTACGGCGGCGATGGTCGCAGCAACTTTTGTTATACTGTTCGGCGGCTTTAAGGGGCCATTGCTGCCAGAGGTGATTTTATATACCATTCAGGTCGCTTTACTTTGTGTCTTTGTTGCGGAGAAAATAGTTCGGCTGTCTAATGCGGTTTCAAGGGTCGAATTCTGGCGAGCAAATTGGTTTGAGATTCCACTTTTGCTTTTGCTTATCGTCGCGGTGGCCGGTGCAGGCCGTTGGTTTGCCCCTACGAAAGCAGAAGCTGCGGTAGTTCGGCATTTTGCAGTGGGTATCTATCTTGTTCTGCAGGTAGTCGCAAAGCTTTGCAGAACCAGTGTAAACCTGGCGGCATCTGGCAAAAGCCCAACACAAACCTTAATCGCAAGCTTTCTGGTTTTGATAATTTCCGGGGCGGTGTTGCTAATGCTCCCGAGGGCAACGACCGGCGAAAACCTGCGATTTGTTGACGCCTTGTTTACAGCGACCAGTGCGACCTGCGTAACGGGGCTTATCGTGAAGGATACCGGCCGGGATTTTAGTTTAATGGGACAGGTAGTGATTCTAACGCTGATTCAGCTTGGCGGTTTGGGGATAGTTATCTTTGGTGCGGTATTTGCGCTGCTATTGGGACAGGCATTGAGCGTGCGTGAATCGGCGGCAATGCAGGATTTACTAAGTGCCCGCACACTCAGTCAAATAGGCAACATGATAGCTTTTATCTTCATCGGAACGGT
>JBAQFY010000246.1:0-5571 GCA_049287505.1 Sedimentisphaerales bacterium
AAAGATATCGGGCTTGAGCAGTCCCAAATTTTTAATTTCTCCACCGACGGAGCCGAAAAGTCCTGTGTTCTCTTCGCGTGTTGAGGCCAGGCTGAAGTTGGAAATTGTACAGTTGTTGCCGTCAAAAATGCCTGTAAAGTTCTCAATAATGTTGTATTCTGTTGCCGTTATGTCGCTCATGTTTACGTCTGCTATCAGCAAGAAGTGCTTGTTCCAATCACCGGGATGGGTCCCAATCTCATTCATTTGCTTAGCTGTGAAAATCAGATATGGGTCGCCGGCCGTTCCGGCTCCGCCTTCGTATTTAGCCTGAGCAGGCAAGGCACAAAGGCAGATGGCAAGATATATAAGGAGGCCCCCGCTCTTGCTTTCGCCTGTACCCGCGTTTACGTTAGTGCGGGTGCAAGAAAGCGTGGGGGCAAATTCACCGTTTTGTTTGTGAGTCCCGTTAGAGCCTTTCCCTTTTGGGCCTTTAATGGGGCGAGACCCTGACAGCTTGAAGGTTTTGCTTAAAAAGGCCATATTTACCCTCCTTCGAAAATCAAAGGGATAGTTCGTATGTTTCCATTATATAAGGATACCATTTATAGACACGGCGGTCAAGCTTTTTTCATACTCCCGCGCCAAATCCGCAATACGATATACGACATATGAAACACGAAAAAGTCATTGCGAGCAAATACTTACGTGCCTATAAGGCACCTAAGCATTCTCAAAAATATTTACCCTTGGGCCTGCCCTGAGCGAAGTCGAAGGGTTTTACCCAAGGTTTTTATATTTAGCCCCGTCCTCTGGGCGGGGGTGCAAACTCAGTTTATCCCCGAGAACTACTCCCTTGACTTACTGCAGGGGACCAAGATCGCTTTCGTTCCAATTCTCTATTCACTATCCTATCGCCCAGGAACATCTACATGTTTGACTATTCCAATCTTTCCAGTTCAACATTCTGGTTCTACAGCAAATCTCAAAATGACTTCCTTCCTCATACGGCTCTTCATCTTAATGCCCGACGTGCATGCATTGGGCGGTGGGAGATACCTTCGACTCTCTGGCAACGGGCGAGTGGTTCTTGACAATAATCGCAATCCGTTTATCTGCGCTATATGTATTAGTCCCTCTGAATTTTTGACAAATACACCATGAATCATAGAATCGCCAATTACAAAGACTGCTTGTCCATCTTTATTCAAAACTCGTTTACACTCCGATAGAACTCGGTTCATATCACCTATGTATCGCACTATCATGCCGTAATGCCGCCGGCTAAGCCTTTTATTTCCCACCATTCGTTCAAGGATTTCTTTCATGGTACCTGTTTCTGATAAGTTGCTCAAACGTTCTGAGCCAATGTTACCTGTACGAATTGATCGGAGCGATGCAATGGAGTGCCCCATCCATACCAGAGAGAATTTATGTCCACGAATATAGTCAATAGCATTAAGATAAGGTGGCGACGTGATTACTCTATCCACGCAACCACTCTCACAAGGTAAAGACCTTGCATCACCATGTCGAAGGATTACCGCAGGAGCTTTTGTTGGATTATATGCAAATGGAGATTTCTCGATAATATAGTCCACAGCGTGCTGGAATTTGTCAAACGGACGAATAGGAGCTTCCTCATATTTTCGATGTGGCCGGCTGTGTGAAATATCCATCGCCAGAGACGCGCCTGATTTCTTCGTGATGATGAGTCGTGAAAATGCGCACCAAAGCAGTGTCTTTTCTCTTGGATTATGTACACGTGAAACGCATCTGGATAGCGATGTCAACTGGATACGGTTCCTGTCATCGAACCAGAAGCTCAAGAAAGACCGCGTTTCCTCGTCGGCGTGGACGGGATACGCTTGTTCCGCCGTAAGACATTCACTAAGCCTCTGGGCTCTCTCAAGAACAAGGTTACTGCGATGCTTAAGTCGATCCGGGTCAATGTCAGAACACCAAGCCCGAGCAATCAGCAGAGCCAATGGATCCGTGTCAAATCCGATTGCCTGATGACCTTTGACTCTCGCGCTCACGAGCGTTGTGCCGGAACCCGCCATAGGATCTAACACACGTAATCGTTTGCCGTTATCCGGTAGGCTTTCCCATACGATGGATGGGGCCATCCTTGCCGGGAATGGATGAATCGGTTGTATACTAGACATTTGAAGTGCTGTCGTCATATCTTAATTGTCTTTCGTTCTTCTTCCGAGTATTCGCCAACTGCCGCTCGGATATCATCAAGAATTAGATCGGGACGGCGGTCAATCTCAACCGTGTTGTCCCGTGCGAAGACAACGCCGCGAGCCATGAATTGCATCGCTTTGCAGCAATCCTTAAGATCATTCTTGGAGATCCGCACGGGTGGATCACAATGCCTCAGCTCTGTGGTTACAGCCGAATATTCCACTGCTTCATCTGGACATTCATTTGCAAGATGCCAGATTGCGTCAAGGATTTCACGATAGGGCCAAGTCTCAGGTGTTTCCGCTGCCAGTTTGTCAACCCAAGTTTTACTCTGTTTCGGTGTGATGCAAGACTTGAACAACTTGCGGATTCGGCTAAGTCCCCCAATCCGCTTCGAGGATGCTATTCGCACCAGTCGAGCAAGGTCATCTATGTATATTAGGGTTATCGTCTTTCCCGTAACCTTTTTGTGAGCCCTGATTTCACGTACGGATGCACACAGTTCACCCCTTGAAGTGGCGAATTCATTGCCAATTACGATGTGATGATCACACTCGTAGTCTTTCATATGCCGGGCAAGTCCAGAAACCCCTAAGTCCTTAGCACTGACATATTTGCCGCTTTTGGCCTCGAGCCCGACTTTGTAGCGCTGAACGGTTCCATCTTCTGCGGCGGCGAGGTGCGCCTCGGCCGTTCCATCGGGTTTCCCTTTTCCGCCAATGCGGATCACATTAGCGAAACCCATGGCCTCAAACGCCGCGCGCATTTCCACTTCGAGTTTGTGCTCATCGTCGCGCGCTTCAGTCAGCGCCAGAGCGATCATCCCTGCCGTTCGGCGGGCCGATGACCTGACGAATTGTCTCAGCAGTTCATCCCGCCTTTCCAAGATTTCCCGGATCTGCGATTCCTCTAATTCTATGTGATAAAGATTGGCTTCCATCAGGACCTCTGACATGGCGAGCATTTCAAGAGGCAAACTGGTCTTGGCATTCATGAAGAACTCTTGGAAAACCGCGACAAAAGGATGCGAGGCATTGATGAGTAGTTTGCCCTCTTCGACGTCGTAAATCGCCATTCCTTCTTTAGAGTCCAGTTCAGTGATTTCCGTCGATCTTAGCAGACCATCTTCGGATTCAGCGCGAATTTGTAGTTTTTCTAGGAATGTGGCCTTCTGCTTTTCGTTTAAGCCGCTTGGTAGACGTGTGTAAAGTGGTGTGATCTTTCCTTCAATCGCCATTTTGGCGAGAGCAAGCAAAGGCCTTCTTGTCATGCTGCCTGGCGCTGACGAAATGCGCGCGGCAATTAAAGCACCAGGTGATTGTGATTTTTCATGCTCGACGAGACGATTACGGGCCAGGTTGAAGGATGCGCGGAGGAAGTTCTGGATACCAAGGTAAAGATCTCCCTGCTGGAAAGACTCACGAGAAGACCTGAGAGCTTCATCAAGACTTTCAATATGCACAATCATTCTGAACTTCGAGAAGGTGCCATGGCGCAGAAGATTCCGTTCTATTCCGAATCCAGGATCATCGGTGTTCACTCTTCGTTCTCGCACATAGACAAAGAACCCACTGTTTTGCTCAAACTTCGGCTTACCCCTGTCAAGCTCACTTTCATATATTTCGATGTAGCCTGTTATTCGCCCAAATTTTTCGTGGTACAAGCCATACCTGTGAACAGAATCCTTGGGGACATTTGGGTCTTCCCTTGCTATAAGACCTTCCGGGCAGGGCTTGGGTAGTTGCTCGACATCCTTACCGATAACCCACTTTTTTATTGGCAGAACATCCAGGCTTGGTGATTCAATAGGCTCACCGTCAAGGAACAACTTGAAATCACTGCGAAGGGGCATTGCTGTTCGCAGAATCCATTTTAGGGTTCCTATTTTTATCTGCCTGCCCATTGGCTTGAGCCCTGACATGATTGCCACCGTCCAGGAGTTGCTTGAGCCTTTTCCGAATAGCTTCAGCGCTTTGTATCCGGGTTTAGAGCCTACCATCCACCGTTGCAGAGCCTTTTCTGCATCAGCCTGATCGACTTCACGGAGGGGAATCTCCAATTTCTCATCATTGAATACACCTTCTTCCCCTGAGGTGTCTCTTGACACTATAACGTCGTAGTCCATTGTGGCCGCATAGAATTTTCCGTTTGATTTGCAGATGTGTGTCAGGCGATTAGCCAGAACATAGGTGGAGAGCTTGCCGATGCCGAATTTGCCAATCGGCTTCCTTCCGCTTGAACGCGAGCCTTCTCGTCTGGTGCATCGCCCGATAATCCAGTGCTGTTTCAGTCCCGCCACATCCATGCCTTCCCCATCGTCAAGGACGACAATCGTAGCATCTGCATCACGTAGGTCTGGGGAGAGAATCACATGGACGTTTTGAGCACCAGCATCGAATGAATTTGAAACAAGCTCTTCCACGGCCTTATTTGAGCTTGAATACAGGCCCTCTGAAAACAGTTGAATGATCCGATGGCTAATCTTGACGTCGATAGTATCGGTCTGCTGCCCAACTGTCTCAAAGGCGACGTCCGTATGTTGTTCGTTTTGGGCCATCATTTAATCCTATTTCTTTCGGTTTATTTTTCACAACCAGTTTTTCCGCCATTACGCCATTTCCCAAAATAACCCCACGTGATGCAAATTTCTTAAAAACCCAGACTTACCACCCCGTCCAACGAAAATCAAGCAAATTTTGCCCGAAAACATATGTAAATCAACACCTTCCGCCCTTGAGTTTACCCCCGATTTTAGCTCACTTGCTTTCTTAGTTTACCCCCGATGTTAGCCAACTTGCTTTTCTGTCGGGGGCCGGGGGTCTTGTGTCTTGAGTCTGTAGTCTTTTGTCTCTCGTGTCAAGTGCCGTCTCTTGGACATTTTTTAATAATTCACTCGAAATTTAACCTTTTTTATGGTATAATACTCCCATGTTCGCCTGCCCCTTAGGGGCCAGAAGGCTAACGCAACCTGCCAGCAGGCGAAAGTTTTAGCGGAGAACCGCACGTTTTCGTATCAGCAGATACACGCCAAAAAGCATCGTTCGTAAATAGTCTTTGAGCGAAATGGAAAACCCTTAGGGGAATTACCAATAATGAGCATCGAGAATCCAACTTTAGCTCACTTTAGGCACTTTAGCTCACTCTTCACTTACTTACCTGCCTATAAGGCAGCAGTTATTTACGTGCCTATAAGGCCCTATATTTACGTGCCTATAAGGCCCTATATTTACGTGCCTATAAGGCACTACATCTGTCGAGAACTCTCTACAAATCAACCCTTTTTATGCAAAACAAACCCAATCTTGTCCGCCGTAGGCGGATTGCGAATGAATGTAAGTATCTTTTTACAAATGGCTTATGAAAACAAACGCGATTGGACACTTGGTGAAAACAAACCCAAAC
>JBAQFY010000247.1:0-9676 GCA_049287505.1 Sedimentisphaerales bacterium
CACGCTCAATGGCCTGCTGCGTGGGCTCGAGCGCGACCGTGACGAGATCATGAGGAACCTCCTTGTCACGCTTTTCCAGGCCTTGGAGGAGAAGGCCAAAGAAGAATACAGCCGGAGCGGCTGCGTCCGCGACGGGCACCAGAGCAATCGCCGTGTGTTTCGGACCTCTTTCGGCGAGATTCGCTATCGGCTGGCCCAGATGAGGAACCGGAACGGAACGATCTTCCGCCCTTTGGCCACGAAGTTGAAGGTCGAACCGTATCGACAGTACCCGGGAGCGACGCTCGAAGCGGCGGTGGGCCAAGCGATTCATCTGTCGTACCGCCTGGGAGCAAGGGAGACGGAGCGGATTCTGGGACACGGGCCGTCGAAAAGCACCCTCTGGCGCCGGCTTCAGGACTTGGCGGAAACCGAAGGCGCCTGGCCGCCGATGAAACACCGGCCGTTTAAGTTTCTGATGGTCGACGGCACGAAGGTTCACCTCCAAGCCGGGGGATATTCCCTGGGAACGTCCGAGTTGCGCTGGGCCTGGGCCGCGGAGAGAGTGGGACAACCCTTTGAATTGATTGGGTTTTGGGTGGGAAAGGACTGGAGCGCCATCCGCCGGGACCTTGATGGCCGTCTGAATTACCGCCGTCTGCGGATGCTGTTTTCCGACGGCGGGTCGGGGATCGAGGAGAGCCTGCGCAACGCAACGATGGACACCCAACGCTGTCTTGTGCACGGGAAACGTGACTTCCGTTTCCTCCTCTACGCGGACCATGTCAAAGGGAAGAAGCAAGAGAGCTTCCTTCAGCTTCTGGACCAAAATCCGCTCTTCCATCTGCGTCAGGCCGACCTGGAGGCGTTGCGCCCCGAGGACGAGCCGCTGGTGCGAAGACTCGTCCGGACGATCCGGCGCGGCTTTCGGGAGCTTGTGGCGGCGTTGCCTGAGGACAAATATCCGAAGACGCGGTCCTATCTGGAGAACTTCTCGCACCAGGCCCTGGCGTTTTTCGATTACTGGCTGGATCATCAGCTCTGGATTCCGTTGACGACGAATATCGCGGAATCGGGATTCAGCCGGGTGGTCAATCGGATTAAACGGGTCGGCCGCCGCTGGAGTGAGCCTGGGCTGATCAACTGGCTTCGGATCGCCTTTCGGAAAATCTTTCAGCCCGATCAATGGACCTCCTTGTGGAGACAGTACCTAGGTCTTCACCGCCGTCTCCACCTCGTCTCCTTACGCCTGCACTACCGGTGGATCAATGCCATCACGTAACCTTGGGACAAGCCCTAATAATGAGAAGATTAGTAATCTATTTAATTTGTGATTACCGTTTAGGGCTCAATATCATTTCTCCCTGTCGCCAAAAAACCCAGGGACGATAGCAAAATAACTATCGAAACATTAGTATCCATTAGTATTTTCGGTTGGACCTACCTTTTTCCCCGCCTTTTCAACTCTTCTTCAATCTGGCCTGCCCATGGCACTTTCTCCTGCCTCCTCTCCCTAACTTCACGGATCAGGCGCAGGTTGCGGGCAGTAGTTTCAGGCTCCCAGACTTCTCGTATTGTGGCAAGGGCATCACCGAGGGCCTTCATGGCCATTTCTTTATCCTTCGCAAGAACTGCGAGTTCTATTAGAGTCGCATGATCCCAGTAGTCAGGCTTTCCCGTGGCAATTTTCCTTTCAACGGCATAAGAGACGACGGGGATAAGTTGCCTTCGCCTCGGATCAGGCGGATCCTTGAGTTCCATAAGAGTAACCGCGTTAATACCTGGATAAGCGTCACGCCAATCCGCCTCAAATCCTTTGAGATATGCATCAATGGCCTTATCTATAAGGCCACGGGCCAGTATTTTCTCCCCGCTCTTTGAAGCCGCCTCCCAGCGGTCCTTGTAAATCCGGCCCAGAATGCCGTAGGTCTCGCTGCTCGGTCCGCGCTTATTGATAAGATCCAGCAAAACCCTCTCGGCCTCCTCTCCCTTTCCCGCCCGGTTTAGTGCCAGGGCAAGCTGTTCTTGCACCATGACGGTCGCGGCCAACGGCGGCGACATTTTTTTTACAAGTTCGATCATCTCCTGCCACGCTTTCACTGCTCGATAAGAAAGGAAGAGGTCGACGACCACTCCACCCTCGACATTCTTAGTCTCCCCGAGTTCTTCTTCGATCTTAGTTAGCTCCGCAAGCCCCCTTTCTCTTGCCTCGCCGAGCCGCTGCTTCATGTCCATAGAATATTGCACCTGTTCGCGAAATACGTCGGTCTTGGCATGTTCAATCATTGGAACATTCTTGATAAGGTCGAAAGTGTAGAGAGGGCTGTCAACAGCTGCGTTCTTTGCTTCGACCAGCCGTCGCGTCAATGCGGTTTTAAACGTTACAATATCCGTTGGCTTTCCTTCCGCTGATAGCCGATAAGGGACAGCCCGGAGATAGCCAACGTCGAAAGGCAGCCGGCTGCCTTCGGCAAAGATGAGCACCGTGCTCCATGGCCTGACCGCGTGGCGCACGCCGAGTTCATAGAACACATTGGCATTGGCGGTGGTTAAATCCGCCACGGCATACTCGCAGAGCATCAGACGTTCGAACATGGCCTTGTGAATAATCCCGCCTGTCAGCTCTTCATCGGCTCGGATCGGCTGGAGATCTGCGCTATCGATTGCAGGCGCGATGAGGTCTTGATAAACAGTATCAAAATCAATCATGACTCCGGCAGAGTCGGATTTTTTTCCAAATGGCATGAGAACAAAACAGAATGGCCGGATCATTGTATACCTCCCCTACTACCTGCTTTTTCTATTGCGTCAGCAATTCCTTTTTGTGTCCAGCGAATAACTGGAATATTAAGTTCTCGAATAGCACTAGGAAGTCTTCTTGGCGGCGATTCACCTTTGTGGACCGCAATTACTCCTTTGCCCATTCGGACGCTTTCGCGGATTTCCCAATCAACCCACTTACTATTTGCTGTTCGTTCAGAAATATACACTACAGTAACTGAACACCTCTCAATTCGGTCCTTTATACCCGCTTTGATGTACTCAGCTCTTTTGCTTTCAAATGGTTCGCGCAGAGACCAATCATTGAACTCTATGTCAGAGTTTTCATTCCTTGCTTGACCACGCAACAGA
The DNA here is from genome assembly GCA_049287505.1 of Sedimentisphaerales bacterium. Lineage (GTDB taxonomy): Bacteria > Planctomycetota > Phycisphaerae > Sedimentisphaerales > Anaerobacaceae > NIOZ-UU13. The sequence continues at coordinate 3,112 of JBAQFY010000247.1, forward strand.
CTTACATCATTGAGATCCTCATTGGCAAAGCTGATAAAGACATTAAATTTGTTTGGTTCTGCACCTTCTCGCAACGTCTTTCGTGCCAGTTCTTCCAAGCGAGAAAGTTCGCTCTTGTACGGGCCGCGTCCACCACCTCCTCCCATTTTCATTCCTCCTTTCTCTCCGCGGAGAGCAACTCCTTGCAGGAAACACAGATGCCGCAGGGCTCATCCAGACCGCTATGGCATGAATAGGCTCCAATAAGTCCAAGGTTTTTCGCGAATTGAAGCACATCAGCCTTATAGAAATTGAGTAGTGGAGCAATAATCCGTATCTCTCTTCCCATGCAAAGAGAGATTATTGCTTCTGCTTGGAATAAAAACTGGCTCGTTTGATCTGGAAATAGGTGGGTTTCTTCATTTAGTAATCCAATAGCTACCGCATTTGCATTGGTCTGATAAGCGTAAGCCCCGCCTGCTAAGAGGAATAGCAAGTTCCGCCCCGGCAAAAACGCATATGCGAAAATATCCTTCTTCCTGTCAGTAATTCCGGACGAAATAGTTTCACCAAACCCTGAGAGGTTTATTACCTTAGGCTCAGGCAGACCATGCGCCATGTGGATGGCTCTGCACGCACTCAATTCTTTTTCTCTTCCAAGCTGGCCATAATCAATAAACAATGGGTGTTGAATGATCCCTTCTTTCTTTGCGAACAACGCCATAAGACTGGAATCTATTCCACCGGAGACAAGTGTAACAATGCTCATGCCTTTGCCTCCAGTAGATATACTCTCATTACTATCCATATGGCTTGGTCAACACAACCAAGGGAATATCCAGTACGTCTAGCATAGTATTGTAAGAGAGTCTCGTAGCTTTCATAAGTCTGTAAAGAGGAAATTGATTTGGTAGCTTCGCGATTCAGACCAAGCAAACGCATAAAGCGAAGAACGTGAGAGTCAAGAACTGCTAACTCATCTGTAAAACCAATATTTCTAAGGAATAAACTTGCTTGCTTAGGGCCAATCCCGACCCCGACTTTTATGATCTGTCGCCGAGCTTCCGTCGGATTCTTGCAAGCTCGTAGTCGCTCTTTAAGAGAACCACCATTTGAGTATATCGTCCATACCGTTCGTGATATTTGATTAGCTTTTATCTTCGGGAAACGGTATCGCCTGCCTATGGGCGTCCAATCCGGATGAATTAGCGGTTCACTTAGAAGCTTATACATTGCTTCTTCGTAAGTTTGAATGCAGTATCGTTTTGTTGGAGTTGCAAGGAGACCAGTATTTCTGATTTCTTGAGCCGCAGCCAGAGCAACTTCATAAGGAACCTGGCTTCCGAGAATACAGGCAACAAGTTCAAAAAGAAGATCAGCTTCACTAGCTGAAAGCCACAGAAATTGGCTGCTATTAAGATGGATCTCCTGGCATATTCGACGAACTGTTGATTCAATTGCATTTGTATTCATTTTCTGGCCCTACTACCGTTCGACAACAGCTCCTGTAATTTAGGAAGGATTTCCGGGGGGATAAACCTTGCCGTCATTTCAGCGACATTTCCTTCCTCTATGGACCCTCTGATCTTTTCCATCCATCCCAGATAGAACACAAGATTGTGCGCAAAAGCATGTGTAAGATACGGAAGCTTTAGCTTAGATATATTAGGTGTTTGATGAGCGAAAAAGTCTAATTGAAGCGAATGGTGAAGGTATGCAGTCGCATGATCAACAACAGTCTGGCACCAGTCGAGACCATCAAATGAATCTGCTCCGCAAGCAGTGTAAATAAGGATTGACAAAGGGTTGCCAGCGCCGACAATGTGTAATGGATAATACTGTCCAGTTTTATTTAAGCCTTCTCGAATTGATCGCACTGTCTGAGCAATTGCCAGCACACCCTCACCTAGTTCGCGTTCCGGCACAGCTATTAGCGCCGGGTTCGATCGTTTTGCGACCTGGTTGCAAATCAGTTGAAAGTCATCGGGGTACTGTGCGTGGATAAGAGGATTGATTGCGTTCATATCCCCTTTCGTTCGGTCTATCGTAACACCGCGCGCTACAGCCGAGGCTATTTGGTCGGCGCTTCCCTTAGGATTGAGATTTGAGGGTCTCCCCATTCTTTGGACAAGAAAGAGGCTTGAATAAGGTGTATTGAGAGTCTGCTTCTTTTGTCCGTGACATTGCCATTTTAGCTGTTTTAAAGTTCAAATGCCATTTTTGCCCAAACACCGAAAAATCGGCTTCACCATTTGACCCAGGATCGACGATCTCGAACCTGTCCATATCAAACCCCCAGCTCCATGAGGACGGCCGGTGTCCCAAAGTAGACCTCATGCGGCGTCCGATAGCCGAGCGTCTCATGTAATCGTTCCGTGTTGTAGAACCGAAAATAGGAGGCAAGACGTTCTCTCGCTTCTTGGACCGTCCGATAATCATGCAGATAGACTTCCTCGTACTTGACCGTCCTCCACAGACGTTCGACAAAGATGTTGTCGTAAAGCCGACCGCGGCCGTCCATGCTAATCCGGACTTCGGCGTCTTCCAGGAGCCCCGTAAATTCCTCGCTTGTAAACTGCGCCCCCTGGTCCGAATTGAAGATCTCCGGTTTGGAAATCCACAGTGCCTTCTTCAATGCTTCCAGGCAAAACTCCTTCTCCAGCGTGATCGAAAGCTCCCAGGACAGGATATAACGGCTGTGCCAATCCATGATGGCAACCAGATAAACGAAGCCGTGGGCCAGACGAATGTAGGTGATATCGCTGACCCAGGCTTGATCCGGACGGTCCACCGTAACTCCTTTCAGAAGATAGGGATAGATCCTGTGATCCGGCCCGCCGGCGCTCGTTCGCGGCTTGGGATAGATGGCCTCCAGCCCCATCCGCCGCATCAGGCGCCGGATCCTCTTAGGATTGACCGGGTAGCCCACGGCCCGCAGCCAGGCCGTCATCTTCGGCACGCCGTAAAACGGCGTCTTCGTAAACTGCTCATCAATCCGATTCATCAGCATCAGATTGTGGGTGTCATCCCGCTGGGAGTCGTAATAAAAGGACGAGCGAGCGAACCTCAAGAGGTCACACTGCCTTGAGATCGGGATCATTGGATAGTCCGGATCGATCATTGCCTTCTTCTTCTCTACCGGAGCAACTGAGATTTTTTTTTGAGCCAATCCAGTTCCACCTTGAGCTGCCCGATCTGCCGGAAAAGCTCAGCTTCAAGTTCCTCCCGGCCCTTCTCCGCTTTCTTCCTTCGGTCGGAAAATAGATCCGGCATCATCTCCAGAAGATGCCGACGCCACTGCCGGATCTGGTTGGGATGGACGTCGAACTCGCTCGCCAGCTGGGCGAGAGTCTTCTCCCCTTTGGCCGCTTCGAACGCGACTTTGGCCTTGAATGCGGCGTCATGTTGTCTTCGCATGTTGACCATCTTACCATACCTCCTCTTGAGTTATGGCAGGTCAAAATGCACCTTATTGCCCTGTCCGAAATTTGGGGAGAGGCTAAGTTCGTCCTATATGACATTCGGAACATCATTCATAAAATATTGCACAGAAAGGGGCGTTCGGTTATTTTAAGTACAAATAGGTCGTAACCACCTCCCTGTTGCGCTACTGCGCTTCCCGTGCCAGACGCACTTGGACAGCATAACCGCAGCCAGCATGTTCGTTTACCTAGACATATTTCCTCTTTATTGGGAAAAGATATCTTATAAAACTCTCCTTGCCGGTTTATGGCAGCTGCTTTGCAGCACTATAGACCTCGACCTCAGAAAGTTGCATCAGGTAGGAGTTGTATTCGGAGGACGGGCGAAGCCTCGTGCCTTCCACCTTCACATAACGAGCCTTACAGACGGGGAACGTAATGCTGACCATGTTGCCGTTGGGGTGCGGAATGTTCTTCATTTCGGTTACGATTTTCCAGGTCGTTTCATCATCGGAGACCTTGATGTTCAGATCGGACGGAATGCCATCACCATGATTGTTGTTCGTGTTGCGCGGATAGAGGTTTACGCGACTGATTGACTGGCTTTGGCCCATGTCGACGACAACCCACTCAACGTGGCTCTTAGTTGCCTGCTCATCGCCTGTGGACCAGAACTCTTCGCCGCGGCGCTTGCCGTCGGTGAGATAAGTTGGCGATGTTGTAATATGATTACTGGATACTTTCACCGGCCTGTCCAGCGCCAGGTTCAGCTTCAGCTTTCGTTTTGCATCGCTGACCGGGTCAACTCTCAAGCGGATGACGGTATCCACTTCTTCCCAGTTGGCATCCTCAGGAAGCGTCAGCTCGTAACCAGCGGCGAGGGCAGATTTGAGCTTCATCGCCTGACCGCCGATCAGGAGCGAGGCCTTGGTAAACTCCCGGTCATCGGAGGCCTTGGTGATTGTTAGTGTGCGGCCCTTGGGAGGGTCGAGCACGTGGAGATAAACGAATTTACCATCGGCTGAATCTGTGGCAACCCCCCACGTATCCTTCTGGAGGCTCTTGGACAACGTAACGTAGGCGGTGCTTGGCAGTGTATCGTAGATCGACTCCTTACGAGGTTTGATCAACTTACCAAGATCATTGAAAGCGTCGATCACGCCGGCCTCCCACTGCTGGTTTACATAGGGGCTTGCGGCCCAAACTACGCCGCCGTTCCTCTGACCTCGTGTGGCGGCAACACGGATCGTGAAACGGTACATATTTTTGCCGTCGACGGCGACGCGGCCATTGGGCACTGCCCACCACTGCCCACCGACGACGATATTCATCTGGCTGTGATGAACGGGCCAATCGTCAGTGTTGGGACTGCCGTTGGGGCGGGGATAGTACTCCGAGGCGATCAGGTCTGACAGTCCCGGGTATGTTGCCTGCTCGTTATATTGCTTGCCGTAGTTCACCCATACGACCGCATGCGGGGAATTCTCGAGGATCGTAGCCTTGAACTTGTCGCCGTTGAGTATGTCGCTACGCACCAGGCTGTCGAGCCAATACCCGGCGATCTTATCGCCGTAGCGGCTGGAGGTTTCATCTATCAGCGAGGTAATGAACGGGTTCCATGTTTCGAACTTGCCCCAGCCGCACACATGCTGTTCTTCGGGCGTCAGGTCGTGGCCGTCCTGCGGATGCCAGTAGAGCACCAACTTGATCCCGCGGCTGTCGAGCTCCTTGAGCAGGTCGCCGATCAGGTCGCGCTTGCTGGCCTTGTGGGGAAACTTGTCGCCCATGATCCTGCTGGGGTAGAGCACGTTCATGCCCGCGTGGAACACGGTGAACTGAACGTACTGGGCGCCCATCGCGTCGACGACGTTGGCGAACGCCTTGGTGTCGAAGTTGTCGGCCAACTCGTTAACATCCTTGGGTAGTCCGCCCTCGGGCTTAGCGGCCGTGCCGGGATACGAGCCGAAGGTGTAGTGTACGAACAAGCCCATCTTGTACTTGCCAAAGGCCTCGACTCGATCCGGTTGGGCAGAAAGCTGGGCTACGCAGGCAACAGAAGTCAGCACGGACAGGCCAAGAAACGCCGCAATCTGTTTATTTGTATGAGTCACTTTTTTACTTGCTGTTTAAAACTCACCTTCCATGACGTTCAGAACATCGTTCACAAAATAGTCCACAGTGAGCTTGTCAAACGCCGGGCTGGCCAGGAATTCGCGCGCGGCATCCAGATAACTATGCGCCTGGATTTCGGTCATTCCGCGCAGGAACTGATCCAGATCAGCATAGTTCCCGAACCGGCGATAATCAATAAATGTCGGCAACGGCACAAAGTTGGAAATATCAGGCGCCCCGAGATAGATCGGGATACAACCCGCCAGAAAACTGTCAAATATTTTTTCTGTCACATAGCCCGGGAAGGCACAATTTTCAAAACAGATCGCAAACTTGAATCCGTTCATAACCTCTCGTTTGCGCCGCACGTCAGCCGGAATACTTCCTTTATAAACTTTAAGGGCTGCCTTATGATAATCGTAACCGAATCCTCGTATAGGCTGATCCCATCCCATTCCGTACAAACTAAAATCCGAATACCGGGAAAAGTAGTGAATGGCCTCTATGCGATCAACATAGATTTCTCGAATCCGCATCCAGGGGTCAGTGGCTTTCAACGCCAATAAATGCGCTTGCGAAAGCACCGACCTCGCGATTTCTTTGACATTACCCATTCTTTGAAAGTATGCACGCTTGTTGCCGTTCACTAAAATCAGATAACTGCGCTTATCCCAAGACTGCGGTGCCAACGGTAAGCGCGTTTCCATCGGAAAGATGATGGGATGGAATACTGTGCCGGTGCCGACAAGCCGCCCCCCCGTGCCCCGAAACTGATAGTTATGATGAAACCTGCCCGCATAACGCGCAATATTGTGATAAAATCTCTTTGCACAGAGCGGCGATTCAAGCGACATGCATATCGCTGGCTGCAATCCAATTGCAAGGAGGTTATCCGTGAACGGAGTGACCATGTCCGTCAGACAGGCGGCTTGAGGCGGGCGCTCCTTTGTTCCTAGATATACATCGGCAGTTACAACATCCATGCCGCGCCGCCGCGCTTCTAGGGCCAAACGCACTTGGATAGCATACACGGGACCAACATATTCGTTTGC
>JBAQFY010000248.1:0-1813 GCA_049287505.1 Sedimentisphaerales bacterium
AGTATGACCTTATATGAAGGAGGTAACTTATGAAACTTCGAATGAAACGCCGTACATTTCTTAAACAAAGCGCAATGGCCGGAGCGGGACTCGTCGTCCTGAAGTCGGGCATTCTCAGGGCCGGTAATTCGCCGAACGAAAAACTGAATATTGCTGTTATCGGCGTAAGCGGCCGCGGAGGTGACAATATGAAGAGCGTCAAAAGCGAGAACATCGTGGCCTTATGCGATGTCAACGAAAAGAATCTTGCTGCGGCTGCCAAACAATTCCCCAGGGCCAAAACCTATAATGACTGGCGCAAGTGTCTCGACCAGAAGGACATCGAAGCGGTCGTCTGCTCGACGACGGACCATACCCACGCTTTTATCAACATTTGGGCGATGAATCGGGGCAAGCACGTCTATAGCGAAAAGCCGTTAGCCAACTCCGTAGAGGAGGCCCGGATGGTCCGCGAGACGTACCTCAAGAACAGGAACAAGCTCGCAACGCAAATGGGAACACAGATTCACGCCTCGGACAATTACCGGCGTATGGTCGAGCTGGTGAAGAATGGTGCAATTGGAACTGTGAGGGAAGCCCGTGTCTGGTGCAGCCGGCTGCCCGAAGGAGGTAGTTATCTTCCGGAAGTTACACCGGTGCCGGATAATATCCACTGGGACCTGTGGGTCGGCCCTTCGCCGATGCATCCTTATAATCCCGGGTATTTCGGTGGATGCCTGGCATGGAACCGCTTCTGGGACTTCGGCAGCGGACAGATAGGTGACATGGGCAGCCACATGATGGACATGGCTTATTGGGCTCTTGACCTGAAACTCCCTACGACCTGCGAAGCTGCCGGCACACCCATCAACACCGACACGTGTCCGCAGTGGCTCACAGCCGAGTGGGACCATCCAGCTAACGATTGGCGTCCGGCCGTCAAGGTCTATTGGTACGATGGCGGCAAAAAGCCCGGAATGCCGGGAGAGGCTTTCGACCGGGAAAAGCTATTTAAGGGCGTCCTGTTCAAAGGAGACGATGGCTGGCTCCTGGCTGATTACGACTATAGGATTTTAATGTTAAGAGGGGACATGACGCATTACAAATCGCCCAAGCCCGATGAGCTGATTCCGCCATCGCCCGGCCACCACGAGGAGTGGCTCATCGGCTGCAAAACCGGCAAGCCGACACTCTGCAATTTCGATTATTCCGGTGCGCTCATCGAACATAACATGCTGGCATTAGTCGCATACCGGGTAGGCAAGAAGCTCGAGTGGGACGTTAAAAACATGAAGGCAACCAACTGTCCCGAAGCAGATAAATACATTCGGAAAACATACCGGAAAGGATGGGTACTTAACGGATAGGATACACTTTCAAAAAGGACTTAAGACCACAGACTTCAGACTCAAGATTATAGACAAAAGTTGTTTGCTGTTTGTCTTGTGTCTTTAGTCTTGCGTCTTGAGTCTTTTTGTTTTCTCTTGAAGGTCGTCTTTATTCCCTACTCAATTTCCAGAACCACTACGGATTTGGACGGCAAAGTTACTGTCAAAATGTCACCATTGCTTTCGAAGTCATCAAAGGAAACAGGGTGAATTGCTTGCGGATTATCAAAAGTATTGTGTGCGGTCATAGCATCAGCGGTTAATACACGACCGGAGATTTCCTTAGGCTCGGCACCCTCAAGTGCGCAAAAAACTTCGGCGTTATTGCCGGGATCCAGATTGCAGAGCGATATGTGAATATTGCCTGACTTGTCCTTCAATGCCTCGACAACGTCATTGCGAATGCCACGGGTATTTGGAATCGTAGAATCCTCACCGACCCAAAA
>JBAQFY010000249.1:0-17147 GCA_049287505.1 Sedimentisphaerales bacterium
ACTTAGCACCAGATAAAGAAATAATCTCACAACAAAACTTTAAATTTGAAAAGGATCAGATAAAACCAACTATGAAACAAAAGGTAAGTTACATCCTAAAATCACGAGGTAAAAACGAATCACAAATAGATGCCCCTGAGAACGCTGTAACTTTAGTTGAGGATAAAGTTGGTGCTTTAGCTAGGTCAGTTTACAATCGATCTTCGGTTTCAACACATATTAGAACTTCCAAGCAGGAAGTCCAGCAAATAAAAGCATATGTCGATGTGGTTCTCGGGGAATTACTTGAAATTGCCTGATGTTTTAATGGGAAAATTAAAGCTGTCCGCCTGCCCTATATGGGATACTTTTTCAGGATTATGGTTATATTTCTTCGAGCATTTTTAGGCAGAATCTATCGGTCATGCCTGCAATGTAGTCACATACTGTCCGTTGCAGGCCTTGTTCCGGTATGAACCGCTGAAAGTAGCCCGGCATCAGCTTGGGCTTGCGACAGAGTCTTTCGAGAAGAAGCTGCTTTTTGAAAAATGGCATTTGACAAACCATCCACAAAGTGGATACTATTCGTTTTTCAGAACTATTACATTCCCCGATGACGCTATGGGCAGTAAGTGTGAGCGAAGAATTTAAGCATAATGTTATCGCAATCGTTTATGATTTTGATGGGACGCTGACTCCCCAGCCAATGCAGGAATACACCGTCTTGCCGGAAATCGGCATCAAGGACGGAAAGAAGTTTTGGAAGCAGGTAAATCAGGAGTCTGCGCAAACGAATGGGGAAGGAATTGTAGCCTATATGCGTTTGATGCTTGAAAAATCCAAATCCAGACATTTTCCAGTCACTGCTGAGATGCTGAGAGAATTGGCTAAAAAGATTAATTATTTCCCGGGTGTTCAAACTTATTTTAAACGAACAAATGAATATATTAAAAAGCAATTTGGCCGCGGCATAGAAGTCAGGCATTACGTAATTTCAGGGGGCTTAAAGGAGATAATCTCAGGAACGAGTATAGCCAAATATTTTTATAAAGTATTTGCTTCAGAATATTATTACAACGAGTATGGAGCAGCAACTTTCCCAAATGTAGTAGTGAATGACACACTAAAAACTCAGTTCATTTTCAGAATTAATAAAGGGAAAGAAAACTTGAATGAAAACATTAATCTTCATATGCCTATGCATCTGCGGCCCATACCTTTTCAGAACATCCTGTATATCGGCGATGGGCTGACAGATGTTCCATGTATGACGGTAATTAGAAAAAATGGCGGGTATGCAATTGCAGTTTATAAGCCTTACAGCTCTCGGGGTAAGCAGATATGCAAGCAGTTATTGAAAGCCGAGAGAGTGGATTTTATTGCTCAGGCAGATTATAAGAGTGGAACTGAGCTTGACCGTTTGATAAAACTATTGTTAGGGATTATTGTTGAAGGGATTCGATATGGGAGAGAATCCTTTAGGCAGTCAAAGAAGTATAGCTTATAAGGAGAACAATAGCAATGAGGTACCGAGCTCCAACACAGCTTCATGCAAGTTTATATATGAGGGATAAAAAAAGAAGTGCCGGTTCTAAGGTTGGTGGAGACACAAAAACCGGGAAGTCTATATCTAACAAGAAAGCTGACAAAGCGAAAAAGTAGAATTCATATACTAATAATTTATAGCAAATTTGGACATTACAGGCCGGGCAAATTATGCTCTTTGCTTATCTGTTGTAATAGCTCAAGAAGCTCAACCAGACTTTGACTGATAACATCGGTGTTACTGCACACGCTCATAAAGTTCGTATCTCCATCCCATCGCGGGACAACGTGGATGTGCAAATGCTCGGGCAGTCCTGCCCCGCTGCATCGACCGAAATTCATACCGACATTAAAGCCGTGGGGTTTAATCGCCAGCGACAGTGCTTTTTGGGATTCTCTTACCAGCTTGAACATTTCCAGCAGTTCGGCTTCGCTCGCCATCTCAAGCTCGCCGATGTGTCGGGCCGGTGCTATCAGTAAATGGCCGTTGTTGTAGGGAAAGCGATTAAGTATTGCGATGCTTTTCTCTGTTCGCCACAGCACAAGATTCTTGTCGTCATCCTGCGGGTTTTCCAGATTATGGCAGATAAAGCATTCACTTTTTTCGCTCAGGCTCTGGACGTATTTAATTCGCCACGGCGCCCATAGATTTTCACGTTCCAATCTGCAATTACCTCCATAGAAAAAAAGTGCCTGAAGTGACGCACCGCGTCATTGCGAGCGGAGCGAAGCAATCTCAAACCTAAGCAATGAGATTGCCACGTCGCTCGCCCCTAAGGGGCAAGCTCCTCGCAATGACACTCCGTGTCACTTTAGCTCACTTTAGCTCACTTTAACTCCATTGTCAGGTTCTGTTTGATTGTTATCATCGGTTTTACACTAATGCCCATTGGTATAGAGGCCTGTAACTGCATCTGATACTGCTGATTGTATTGCTCTGTTCGCCCGGCCTCGATGTTGAACAGCTCTTCGCCCCGGCCTTCTAAACTTAGAAGCTTATAGCCGCTAAGAAAGCCGAATGTCCCTTTCATCTGGAAACTGCCTGAATAAGGTATTGGCCAGCTTTGGGGAGCCGAGTCAGCTACTTTATAAGAGCTGCTTATCACAGCTAATCGTCCCTTTTCGCTCTGCCGAATTTCATCAAGCCGGTATGTAACCTCTCTTGCCTTTCGCATAACCATCGGTGAAGGCACGGACAGTTTTGAATTCCAGCTTTGTCCCACCTTCACTCCTTTGGACGGGTTTTTTAGACTGGATATCGAATCCCACAGAAAGCACTGAGACGCAATAAAATCGCATATCATGTCAGGCTCTTTGATTCTGCCTTTGTTAGTGTCTGGTAGAAATGCTTTTTCGCCGGCCTCTTTAACCAGCTCATCCAATTGCGAATAGTCCTCTATTTGACCGGAAGGCCCAACAGTAAACGTAAAAGTCTTGCCGGCCAGATGTTCCACAGCGTCTTTCCGCGGCCCTTTGCTTCGTGCCACTTTAACTGATTTGCACGTTGCCTCAATAGTGGTAAGCCCATACGGGTCTATTTTGATTGGTGTGTACGCGACAACCATTTCCATTGACTCGGAAGTCTTATCAGGAGTGCTCTTATCCGATTTGGATAGCTTTCCTGTCGGGTCCCAATCGATGGTTATCTCTCTTCTGGAGACGAAGGTGTATTCCAGCCTCCGGCCATCCTGCCAATCTACGGTCAAGAGTGCTTTGTTTTTAATTAACGGCTCTTTTATTCCGGCTCCGGTCTCGCATCCTGCAAGGACACTCACAACGACAACCGTCATAATCGCCGGTGCGGTTTTCAATTTCAATCCTTTTCAATGGGTTTAATTTATTGAAATTCGCATCGTTAAGGCAACGCCGGGCGGCACCCTCAAACCATGGCCTGAGTTAGTCGAAGGCTTGTTTGGGGGTGTTTTTAACCGGTTTTAATCGACTCTTTCAATGCGGTAAAGACGAATAGCACCCATTCGCAGCGTATCAGGTTCTTTATCTTCTTTTGGTGGGGCCAACGGGTCAACGGCAACCCATTCGGACCTAAATTCTTCAAAGTATTGTTCGACTTTGCCCGCAGTCAGATTAAACTTTAACTGCCCCGTATATATTTCGACAGGATTATCGAACATTTGTGAAAAGAAACCTGTTACCTGTTCTTTATGCAGCTCCTTCGCTTGTTCCGAGGAGGGAACAACGCTCATTTCGACAATGGCGGTTCGGCGGTCATCTGCATCCTTGATTTCTTTTAGCTCATAAATTTTTTCGTATGATTTTGAACCCAACGGTCCAAAAGAGAAGGTCTTTATGTTGCTCCAGCTCTCGCCTATACGTAACGGGTTCTTCTCGACTGCCGGCATTGCCGGAATAGTGTGTTGCTCCTTGATTACCTCAGTGGAAAGCAATCGTGCAGCCCTTTGGCTGGAAGAGGCGTCCCCGACGGCAGTTCGGGCACCGCTTACGTCGATAACCTTTGAAACCTCCCCGGAAGTGGTGATTTCTATGGTATAACTTTGCCCGATTAACTTGCCTAAAGGGTTATTTAGGTCCTTTTCTCGCGAGCTGTCGAAGTCCAGAATGATATTGTCCCTGACCTTAGCTAAATATTTCAATCCTTTGATTGTTATCTCAGCGACGGCATTGCCCTGGTCATCAACGCTTTGTATCCGCCGGGTGAAGGTCATTTCGACTCTGTTGCCGCTATGACCGCCGATAAAGCTTTTGGGTCTGTTTGTCGCGGGGCCTTCCCATAAAACGCTTTGTTCGGTTTCTGTTGTTACCTTATAAGCTGTTAAGTCCTCCGGCGTAAATTTCAATGCGAGCTTTACCGTCGGCTTGTTTTCTTCCGGTTCAACCTTGGGTTTGGTAGTTTCCTCGGCAAGCTCAGCACAGCCGAGCGTTAGAAGCAGCGCAAAAATTAAAGCGCCCGCTGCGAAACCAAAAATTTTAGCCTGGCTCATCGCTTATTCTCTCTGTAAGTCGTTAATTTTGTGGCGATTTAAATCCCGATTATACATTTGCTCTTCTCAAAGACAACCGTTTTTTCTTTATTTGCCCTTGATTGGCAGTTAGAATCCAGCCTTCGGGTTTTATCGGATTATTTTGCCAACCATTATAGGAGAAACCTGATTATGAATAGCGACACAGTCAAAAAAGGTTTTCAACGTACCCCGCACCGCGGCCTGCTGCGTGCCTGCGGTCTTAAAGACGCCGACATCGACAAGCCTTTCATCGGCATCGCCAACAGCTTCTGCGAGATAGTCCCTGGCCACGTCCACCTCAATAAGGTGGCACAGGTGGTGAAACAGGCCGTTCGCGATGCCGGCGGAGCTGCTTTCGAATTTAATACAATAGCGGTCTGCGACGGCATTGCTATGGGCCATACCGGTATGAAATATTCTCTGGCCTCACGAGAAATCATCGCCGATTCGGTTGAGACTATGGTACGGGCGCATTGTTTTGACGGCCTTGTCTGCATCCCCAACTGTGACAAAATCATACCCGGAATGTTGATAGCCGCGGTGAGATTGAATATCCCGACAATTTTCGTTTCCGGCGGACCTATGGCCGCAGGAAAAACAAAGGATGGGAAAACGGTTGACCTTATCAGCATATTCGAAGGCGTTGCCCAATTCAACGCCGGCAAAATCGACGAAGAGCAGCTACGAGAGCTTGAACACACCGCCTGCCCGGGCGAGGGGAGCTGCTCCGGAATGTTCACCGCCAACTCGATGAACTGTCTTTGCGAGGCAATAGGGATAGCGCTGCCCGGCAACGGAACAATCCTGGCCGTTGACCCAAAACGCCAGCAGCTTTATAAAGCGACGGGTAAACAGATTATGACCCTTATCGAAAAGGACATCAAACCACTGAATATAATCAATATAAAATCATTCGACAACGCCTTTGTTCTGGATATGGCGATGGGCGGCTCGACAAATACCGTATTGCACGGCTTGGCGGTGGCCAATGAAGCCGGCATCAAATACGACCTCGAGCGCATAAATGCAATCTCGGCTAAATGCCCCAATATCTGCAAAGTAGCGCCGTCGAGCCAATATCATGTAGAGGATGTTGACGCCGCCGGCGGTATAAGCGCGATACTTAAAGAAATAAGCAAGGTTCCGAATTTGCTTAATACCGAATGTCTCACGGTTACTACAAATACTCTTGGTGAAAATATTGCGGATGCCGAGATTAAAAACCCCGAGGTCATCCGTCCGCTGGATAATGCGTACTCGAAGACAGGCGGCCTTGCCATTTTAAAAGGCAATCTCGCCCCCAAAGGCGGCGTTGTCAAATCCGCCGGTGTTGCCCCTGAAATGCTCACTCACACCGGCCCGGCTGTCATCTTCGAGAGCCAGGAAGACGCCTGCGAAGGCATCCTGGCAGGCAAGGTCAAAGAAGGTGATGTGGTGGTAATTCGCTGCGAAGGCCCCAGGGGCGGTCCCGGTATGCAGGAGATGTTAAGCCCGACAAGTTATATTATAGGTGCAGGTCTGGGTGAATCCGTTGCTTTGATTACGGATGGTCGATTCAGCGGCGGTACAAGAGGAGCCTGCATCGGACACATAAGTCCCGAAGCCGCGGTCGGCGGCCCAATCGGATTACTAAAAGACGGTGACATAATAGAAATTGACATCCCCAACAATACGATAAACGTAAACCTATCTGATAAAGAGCTTGCCGAACGCAAAAAGGCATGGAAACCACCCAAGCCGAGAATAACAAAAGGCTGCCTTGCAAAATACGCCTCAATGGCCACCAGTGCCGATACCGGCGCCGTCCTGAAATTTCAGATTTAGACTTGGTCAGGAGTGAAATTCTACTGGCATTGTTCGCACAAGTTTGTATAATAGTATATATGACTATTCCCGAGAGTAAATACAATGAATGAACGAATCATAATCGACGCGAACATCTGTCATGGACAAGCCCGCATTAAAGGTACACGAATACCTGTTCATCAGATTATCCATATGCTGGCCAATGGGGACACAATCGAAGAGCTTCTGAAAGAGTATCCCTCTCTTACACGTGATGACATTTTAGCCTGTCTGGATTACGCCGCCACTCTGGCTGAGGAGCAGATTACACCCATACGCGGATAAAGAATAAGAAATGGATATACTTGTAGATGAGAATATCCCCCTGGCAAGTGTTGAGCAGCTACAACAAATGGGCCACAATGTGCTTGATATCCGCGGTACGGCTGACGAAGGTATATCAGATGAGCTTCTTTGGAATAAGGCCTGTCAGGAAAAGCGGTTGCTTATTACGACGGACAGGGGTTTCACACATTACCGTGACATGAAGCATCATGGCCTCCTGATTGTGGCTCTGCGCAGGCCAAATCGTCTCAAAATCAACGAACGTGTTATCAAGGCCATAAAAACGTTTTCTCCTGAGCAATGGTCAGGTCTGCTGGTTGTAATGCATGATAAGGTTATGAGTACCTGGCGCCAGGGTAAATAGTAGTAGCCTCGCAGGTGCCAAAAGAGGCAGTTAGCTTGAATAGAAACCGAATTCGGTATTTAGCCGGTGGTTTTACCACCGGTTAGCGCAATATGCCTCACGCACGATGCAATACGAGTTAATCTGTGAAATCTGTGGTTAAGAAAACTTCGTGGTATATTGCCGGTCTGCATTTCGAATGTGTGCAGTGCGGGCGGTGCTGCTCCGGGCCGGGTGAGGGCTATATCTGGGTTACCAGGCCGGAGATTGAATTCATCGCAGATTTTCTGAAAATATCTGTGGGGCAATTGCGACAAGAGTACTTAAAGCGCGCCGGCTTGAGAACGACAATTATTGAAAATCGAACTACCAGAGACTGTATATTCCTGAACCACGGATTGCACGGAAGCCAGAAAAAATGTATGATTTACCCTGTTCGCCCGAGCCAGTGCAGGGCCTGGCCCTTTTGGCCTGACAATCTAACTAATCCTGAAGCATGGAACAAAGCTGCTCAAAAATGCCCCGGCATCAACCACGGCAGGCTCTACAGCTATGACGAAATAAAAAAAATCAAAAGGAGCAAAAAATGGTGGCTGGATGCCGAACAAACAAACGGCTCCTCGAAAGAGTAGCCAGAATTTATAAATGGCTGGACGCACAAATTCACGATAATAATCAGCTGACCGGCCAATGCAAAGCCTGTGGTAAATGTTGTGATTTTGGTGAGCCTGCTCCCGGCCTCGACCAGGTGTTTGACCACCGTCTCTTTATTACTCCGCCGGAATTGATGTATCTAACCGCTATGCGACAAGCTGCAAATCTGGGTGCCGTAAAGATAAAGCCGATGCCGGCAAATCGATGCCCCTACAACGTTGGCGGTAAGTGCACAGTTTATGAATATCGTTTCGCGGGCTGTAGAATCTTTTATTGCAATGCCGATGTGGATTTCCAAAGCAAATTAAGCGAGTCATCCCTGGAGAAGTTTAAGTCTCTCTGTGCAGAATTTCAAATCCCCTATCATTATATCGACTTAGCTACCGCGTTAAATACATGAGACTCAGGGTTAAAAAAAAGAGACCATCTACTAATAAAATCCGAATATCGAAATCCGAAGCAAAGTAGTTAATTGGTTGATTAGTTACTGTTGCGGAAAATGAAAATCTACGATGTCACCCCTGCGAAAGCAGGGGTCCAGAGCGAAAAACTGGATTCCCGCTTCCGCGGGAATGACAAATACACTTTCCGCAACAAATACTGATTGGTTAATTGGTACTTCGTATAAAACTCACTACTCACCAATTAACTACTCACCACTCACCAATTATTTCTTTCGTGCTTCGGGCATTTAATATTTATCAATCGGCAGCGGGATGTTGTCCTGGGGGTCCCGCAGATTGATGTATTTTGCTCCGCCTGACAGTGTGCCGTACTCCTTGTAATAGCCGTAGAGCTTCGCTAATTTCTGCTCATCGGTGGATTCCAGATACCGCTGCCATTTGCCCACCTCGGCTCCCCATATAATCTGGGTATTGTCCTTCGCGTACAGGAAAATATGTGGAAGCTTGC
Source organism: Sedimentisphaerales bacterium (assembly GCA_049287505.1). Classification (GTDB taxonomy): domain Bacteria; phylum Planctomycetota; class Phycisphaerae; order Sedimentisphaerales; family Anaerobacaceae; genus NIOZ-UU13. Next base: position 8,545 of record JBAQFY010000249.1, read on the forward strand.
TGTTTTCTCGGCCGTTGAAATTACTTACATCGACCCTGTCGATTTCGTAAAGCAGCGGCTTATCTTGTGTAACAAGTCTGTCCATTCGTCTGAACTGCTCTAATATCGCAATAGCCGCCGCGAGGTCATCTCGCTGCCAGACTTCACCTAATGGCGGCGTTTTTGTTATCAGCGGCAGTCCTATTACCTTTACTATCGGCAGATGCGGCATCTGAACAAAATCGAGCACCACCTGCTCGGCGTCCACGTAAAATTGACGCAGACCCGATTTGACCAGAGCAACAGGTCTTCGCCACCGGCCTTCGATGCGGAATCCATCATGCGTTCTCTGCACTGTTACCTTATCCAGCCATACAACCTTTTCCTTAATATTCTGCTGTACCGAGCTGGCGGCATTTTCATCAAGTCTTAAATCCTCGCCGTCACCTCTTGCAGCGGCCAGAACTTTTTCCTTGAGCTGTTTATTCACCCAGGCCGGGACATCCGCCAATTCCAAACTAATGGTCTTGTCCGGAACGGGGGAAGTTTTTTTTACGTATCTTTCTAAGGAGGAAAAGCCGACCACTATCCCCACCAAAATGCAGGCTGCGGCGGACACTAAAACACAGGCCACTGTTAATATTTTTAAAATTCTTATCAAACCTGGTCCGAGCCGGCTGGCTTGTCTTTGCTTCTTTCTTCTTGAGGTGCCGGGCTTAAACGATATTCTTTGCGTCTTGCTTGTTTTTCTTTTCCTTCTCGCTGCCATAATCTCGTTTCAGGAAATTAGAAAGTGCCTAAAGTAAACTAAAGTGAGCTAAAGTTACAAAAAAGAATATCCAATATCAAATCCAGCACCAATTTAATTTATCCAGGGAAATTGGTACTGGAAATGATGAAGAAAAATAGATTAGTTCTCCACAGGACACCTTGCGGTGGACATTCGATATTCCTTGTTGAATATTCATTATTCATTCATTTTAACTTTAGGCACTTTACACTTTAGGCACTTTACACTTTAGTAGCGGTGAGTATGCTGCCTGGACGATTTTCGAGCACAAATCGCTCATCGTAAGTCCCGCTTTCGCCGCTGCCTTGGGCAAGAGTGAATGTGTTGTAAAACCCGGAATTGTATTAAGCTCCAGAGCGTAGGCGATTGCCTCATCGCTCAGCATAAAATCAACTCTCGCAAAGTGCCGACAGCCAAGCACATAGAAACAATCCATCGCCGCTTGCTCGATTTGAGCCGTCAGGGCAGGGTCTCTAACCGTATCGAACAAATACTCCGTGTGCTCATCAATATATTTTGCCTGGTAATCGTAAAAGCCGGTTTGGCTTCTAATCTCAATAATTGGAAGCGCCCTATCCTCTAAGATGCTGATTGTTATTTCTTTACCAGGGATGAATTTTTCAATCATACAATCGCCGAACTCAACTAAGGTTTCCTGAGCGGCTCCGATAGCTTCCTGCCTGTCGGTGATAATCCTGACACCAACACTGCTCCCCTGTTTTATGGGCTTTACAACGTATTCATCTGCAAGGTAATGCAATTGTTTTTCAAGCTGCTTGATATCAATCTCAGCGTTAAACTCAATCGCTGCGGGTGTAGCCACACCGGCTTTAGCAAAGAGCTTTTTGCTCGCCATTTTATCAAACGCCAATTTGCTTGCCGTTGGCCCGCTTCCTGTATAGACAAGGGATTTGTCCTGGAGTATTTGTTGGAGCTGCCCGTCTTCGCCGAATTCGCCGTGCAGGGCGGGGAAGAACACGTCAATGCTGTTATCTTCTAAGATATCAAGATTGTCCGGCTGTACGTCGGCTGTTACTACGTCAAAGCCGGCCTCTCTTAAAGCCTGGGCAACACACCTGCCGCTTTGAATACTTATGTCCCGCTCAGCCCCGATACCCCCCATAAGGACAGCCACTTTTAATTTGTTGTTTTCTGTTTTCAATCACCAGACCTCAATTTCAAGTTCCAGATCGGTGTCGAACTTTTCTTTAACTCTCTGTATTATGGCCTCTATCAGTCTTTTGACGTCACGGCTTGTGCACCCTTTTTCGGCGATTATGAAATTTGCATGCTTTTCACTCACCACGGCCCCGCCGATTTGCAGACCTTTTAGACCGGCCCTGTCAATCAATGCACCGGCCGAAATCCCTCTTGGATTCTTAAATATACAGCCGGAATTCCTCGTATTCAGCGGCTGATTATTCTTTTTGTAAATCCAGATTTCCTTCACCGTCCGCATGATTTGTTCCGGGTCAGCCGCGTTAAGCTTCAACCGTGCGTTGAGAACGAATTTTGCGGTGATATTTGTTCGGCGGTAGTCGAATTCCAGCTCCGGTTTGCTCTTCTCAAAGACATTACCTTCGCTGTCCATTAGCCTAACGCTTTCTACCATTGCACCGAAATCTCCGAAGTTACCCCCCGCATTCATTTTCACGGCTCCGCCGACAGAACCAGGTATCCCTGTCAGTGCCTCGATGCCTGAAAGCCCTTTTTCCACACACGTTAAAACCAGCTTGCTCAATTCCGTCCCTGCCCAGGCGGTAACCTCCTCACCATCAAACTCTATTTGTTTGAACTGCTCTGATTCGAGTTTTATTACTGCCCCCCGCAGTCCCTCGTCGCTGATTAGCAGATTGGAGCCGAAGCCCATCACATAAATCCGGATGTTGTTTTCGTTGCATCGCCTGACAACTTCTTTGAGCTGTTTGACTGTTTTTGGCTTGATAAAATAGTCAGCCGGTCCCCCGAGCCCGTACCACGTATGCTTGGCCAATGGATAATTGGTCTCAACTATTTTCTCTAAGCCGCTGAATGAATTCATCTGTTACCTTCCAAATATCGCCTGCACCCATACTAACTACAACGTCGCCGGCGGTTACGTTGCTTTCTAAATAATCACAAATATCACTGAAATTGTCGATAAATAACGCCTCAGTGCCATTTGCTCGCATCCTTCCGACAAGTATCCGGGCGTTAACCTCTTTTTTAGCCGAGGCCGAATCCCGGACGAAGTAAATCTCCGGCACAATCGTTATATCGGCAAGCTTAAAGCTTTCGGCGAAATCATCAAGCAAAAATCTTGTTCTGCTGTACTGGTGCGGCTGAAAAACACACCAGATTCGTTTTGGCCGATACCTTTGCTGTATCGCCTGCAATGATGCCCTTATTTCCGTCGGGTGGTGTGCGTAGTCATCAAGAACTGTGATTTCGCCGAACTGCCCCTTAAACATCAGCCGACGCTCGATTCCTGTAAAGCCCGGCAGCAATTCAAGTACCTGTTCGTGCTCCAGAGCTGCGTTAACCGCCATAGCCACAACTGCCAGTGCGTTTAGTATATTGTGTGTCCCTGGGACCGAAATCCGAGTCCCACCCAACAATTTTCCATTATGATAAACATCAAAGCTATAAAGCCCTTCATTTAGCACAATGTTCTTAGCGTAAAAATTACAATTTTCATCAAGCCCGAAAGTCTCACAGCGCAGCTTAGATGCCGACTGCCTGATAATCTTTGCCACATTTGCATCTTTGCCGTTGGCAATTACCACGCCTTCCGGCTTTGTCCCAAGAGCAAATTCACCAAACGCCTCGACTATTTCATCTTCATCCTTATAGTAATCCAGATGGTCCTGCTCGATATTCAGTATGCAGGCGATTTTCGGCTTTAGATTCAGAAAGCTTCTATCGTATTCGCACGCCTCAGCTACGAAATATTCACTATCTGCCACGCCCGAAGAGCTGCCCAACTGACTGATTCTGGCCCCGATGATAAAGTTCGGCTCGAGACCGGCTTGTTTTAGCACATAGACAAGCCATCCGCTCGTTGTGCTTTTGCCGTGAGTGCCGCTTACAGCGATACCCTCATAGCGGTTCATCAGCTCCCCCAAAACCTCAGCGTATTTATAGATTTTGTATCTCCGCTCCATCGCCAGTTTTAATTCCGGATTATCTTCTTTTATCGCCGCCGATATAACGACTGCATTCGTTCCCAGGTTGAGGTTCCTGGCCCGGTGGCCGATTTTTATATCAGCTCCCCCCTGGCGAAGTCTGTCTATAACATCGCTTGGTGTCTGGTCTGAGCCGGTTACAATCGCCTCGTGTTTCATCAGAAGCTGCGCCAGCCCGCTCATCCCGATACCTCCTGCCCCGATAAAGTGAAATCTCATCCCCGCCACATCTATCTCTTTGCAGACGGCTGTCGCTGCATATCCGTCAGCAGCTTTCACTTGCCTCTTATTTTCCCCGTGCGAGCGGGAATCCAGGTTTTTATAGGTTTGTGCATTCGACTGATTCATAGCGTCCTTTCTGTGGCATTCTTTCCTTAATAAACGTAAATAAACGTACAGATAGTCTAACATAGAAATCAGATACAGGAAAGAAAAAAGCTGATATCTGCTTGAGCCGGCAGCGCACACCACAAAAATATTTAGGATTCACTTGTTTAGCCGTCACCGGAACGGCGACGTTCCATGCTCGTCATTGCGAGCACGACACACACCACCGTCATTCCGAGCGAAGCCGAGGAATCTGTTTAAAAATGTCATTGCGAAGAGTCCCGCACCAATTGAACGTGAGTCTAAACTCAATTGGTGCGGGACGATGCGACAATCTCAAACTTTGAGAGCTTCGTCCCGCCCGTCTTCCTATTAGTTTAGCCAGACTAAAACATACACGTTTATGACGGGCGGGATTCGTATCAGGCTTATGGTTCCTGTTCTGGCTCTGGTGCCGGGCGATAAAGCCTAATGTCGTCAAAATACACCACCCCTGAACCGCCAAGGCTCGTCGAATCACCTTTAGTGCCGATGCCAATAGCGATATTATCAACATCAGTCAGGTCTATACCCTGGTCGGTAAAGTCCTGCAGAGGAATAATCCACTCGGTCCAGGTGGGTTTCACTGTTGCGCCGGGGTCTTCGTGATAGACCACCGCAGGTTCACCGCTGCCGTTGCCCACAGCTACATACATAGGCTGAGGGGCGTTGCTGAGTATGCCGATATCCTGGTTCGTCCACTCCCCAGAGACTGTGCCGGTGATACTAACGTTAGAGAACCTGGCCTCACAGACCTCGCTGGCGTTATGTGCAGTCACTGCCAGACCTATATACATAGGAATATTCATTTTCATGCTCTCATTGCCAACCTGTGTCCAGGATGTGCCGTCAGCCGAATAAGAGGCCGTAACAGCGCCGCTAACGCTGCGTTCTATTTTCACCCATTGCGGCGCCATGATCCCGGCTATATCCGTGGCGAAGCTCACACCACCCGCCGATCTGCGGCGCTGAAAGGAAACGCCCTGCGTAGCTGAGACGATCATCATAGTATGGATGGAATCGGTATCCAGGGTATCACGGAGCATCACGCCGGCTTTGGCCCAGCCGTGTGTCTCCTCCACGCTCTCCACCTTTGCAATAATCGAACCGGGGCTGGTGAGCTCCTTGTAGGCGAAGTGGAACTCATCGGAGGTGTCCCAGATATCAGCGCCGGAGCCGGTCATCGTATAGGTGCCGACCGTTTCTTCCACGAAACTGCCGGTATAGCCCGGATAACCTCTAAACCACAGCGACAATAGTGTAACACCTTGCCTGGTCCAATCCTGCACGGGACTAAACGCACGTTCGGCTTCTGAATAATTTGCTGTACCACTGTTGTCATAAAAAAATGGCATCGCCTGCTCGCCGCCGTGGACAATCGTGGTCTCAACGAAATGCTCTCCAGCGTTAAAGTCCGGGTTTTCATAACCTATCGTGGAACCGTTTATTGGGTCGTCCCACCCATCTGTCCACGTACTAAATATATAATTGGGTGGATAGTCGTTGTAGTTCTCGAAATCGTCCACGATAAGATAGTTGACTATCATAAAGCTCCAGATGTCACCTTTATAGACTGTGGCCTCGGGTGGTGCATTGACTTCATCGACTCGCCAATAATAGGTCTGGCCGAATTCGAGAAGGCCGGCAGGTTTATAAGCGAGTTCGCCCTGGCTTTCACTGACCAGTACGTCCAGCGGTTCGGTTCTGCTCGCCTCATTGACATCGTCGTAAACTGTCCCGAAGTACACATCATGTTTGTCGGCAAAAAGTCCCGGTTTCCAGCTAAGGGCCGTATCCATTGGCACACCCGTAGCCCCATTAGCAGGGTTCGGTCTTGCAGCCAGGGGGCCCGGCAATTCTACTTTACCTTCCATAATCGGCCCAAGCTCCGTCTCTTCCAGTGCATGGTCATAGAAGCGCACATCATCAAGCATACCATCGAAGAAAGATGCATCCCAATCATCCGGCGCGGTACCAGCAGTGTTGCCTCTGGTTCCCAAATACATACTGGCATCGGTGGCTACTACTGCCCCTGTAGTGGCTCTTTCTTTGTCAACCTCTCCATTAATATAAATGTACGCCATGTTATTGACGTCATACACGCAGGCAATGTGAAACCATTCGTTCAACGGCGGTGCCGTGGTACCATTCATGTTATGATTCTCACCCTCACCCGAACCGTCTCCCGTAAGGCCTGCTCCGCAAAAGTCTATGGTGTCATCTGAGAACCTTCGCACTGACCAGCCACCTCTATCCTGATCACCACCCTTGCCAATCATAGACCTACCCCAGGGGTCGCCCCAGTCGTTAATGTATGCCCAAAGCGTGATGCTGAAGCTGCCCGATGGATTGAATATTGGGTCGTTCCCGCAGTCCACATAGTCACCGTCACCGTCAAAGGACAATGCGCCATCTAAGATGCCTTCGGCCCAGCTTGTGTCACCGTAGAGTGTTCCATCATTATTGCCGACAGAGTCTGCGGCGGTGGTGCCGGAGCCCTCATCCAGCTTCCAGCGTCCAATCAGTTCAGCCGAGGTACTCCCGGTAAGACCCAGTATCAAAACAACGGAAACTAAAAGAATCAATTTATTAAACATAACAATATCCTCCTTCAAAAAAGTTAATACAATTATGAATTGTGGTTTGGCCATACAAAAAACTCTCGTTCCCGCAGAGGCGGGATATGAAGTGTTAATTGAGATGTAGCAATCTTAGCGGCGAAAAACAAAGAAAAGTGATTACTTACAACTCTGCGCCTCGTATAATACACAATGACTCCTCCTCTATTCGGAAAACTACGAGAATTGTGCCCTTTGGATGACCTCAAATCCGCAGATGCCCGCCCATTCGACTACGCTCAGGACAAGATCTGTGCAGGCACAAGTTTCACTAATATTATCTATACCAAATTATCTACCTTTTCGTCAAGCAGAATCTTGAGATAACGGGATGTTTCCCGGACATCCCAAAGCAAAATGAATAATTCATTGACCTGTTGCGGTTTTAATGCTACTCTATCGCCGGTGTAATTGAGGAATCTTAATCATGGAATTATCCGTCTTAATGAAGCTAAGAATCGCTGCTGCGATTATCACGGGTGTGGTTTTGATAGGTATTTTAGGCTGGCCGCTGGCAGTGTCATCCGAGCCGCTTAGTGCTTTGCGTGCCGGTGATATAAGTCTCGGCGGCGCAACAATTTTGTTGATTTTGGCATTCTTGGCCGGTTTTGTTGCCTATTTTCTTTCCTGGCCCTACGGCCGGGAAATCGGCATATTGGCCGCACCATCAGGCTTGGCGGTCTGGGCCGTGCGCTCCAGCAGTATGGCTGCTTTGTTGCAGTTAAACCCTACCGCTGCGCAGCGCCAGGCACTTCTTGCGACGTTTAAATGGGATTCCATTTTCTGGCTGATTGTTGTCGCCGCCGGTTTCGCAGGCGTGCTATTAGGGCAGAAAATACTGTCAAACCCCAGAACGGCCAAAACAAAGAAAAAATCTAACTCTAAGACAACTCAATACATAAACGTAATAATTGCCCTGGTCGGCTCAGCTTTAATAGCTCATTTTTGTATCAAAATATTTGCTCAGGATGTTACAGTATTCGATAACAGATTAGGCTCGCTTATGGCACAGCCTTCTGTTGGACAGATAGTTTTTGCTGTATTTGTCTCATTCGGACTCGCCGCTTTCATAGTCAAGAAATTTCTCGATGTCAGCTATATCTGGCCGGCAATAGCCTGTGCTTTGGTAACTGCCTTTGCTACAAGCACTTATGCCAATCGAGTGGTATTGCAATATCTTGTTCAGCAATTTCCTGCACCCTTTTTCTCTAACGCGGTTGTTTCTGTGCTGCCTCTGCAAATGGTGGCTTTCGGAACATTAGGTTCGATTGCAGGCTACTGGATAGCTGTCCGCTATCATTTTTGGAGAAAACACGAAATCAAATAGTAAAATCTCCGGCTTTTGGCAAATTCAACACATCTTTTTTTAAATCTCCCATTCTATATAAATCTATATATTTCAAGCACTTATACATATAGCGTCTTATAATAAAGCTTCATTGTCCAAACAAAAACAAAAATGGTTGTTTTAAGGCTCGAAATTAGCCGAAATATATTTGTGTTAAGGTTTGTCGGACGGATGTAGTTTTTGCACTGAGCAGTTATGAAAATAATGGCATATATCTGAAAGTTTTAATGGGCATCTGAACGAACACTTGACCGGAATTTTCGTAACATATATGATAGTAAGACCAGCCGACAAAAGGAGTTAGAAATGTTGGTTTTAAGCAGACAAAGAGATGAGTC
>JBAQFY010000250.1:0-3667 GCA_049287505.1 Sedimentisphaerales bacterium
ACCCCGAATCTCGCTTTGGGGTTCTTATTTCCCTTGTAATCGTAACAACCTTCGGTATAATACTTCCTTACAGGAACATTACGGGCGATTCCTCTTTGAATAAAACAGAGGTGCGATATGGCATAGAACGTTTTGTATTACGGCGATAACCTGGAAATACTCCGCCGCTATATCGAAGACGAATCGGTTGACCTTGTATATCTTGACCCGCTTTTCAAAAGCGACCAGGATTATAACATCCTATTCGCCGAACGCAACGGTAGTAGAGCCGCCGCTCAAATCAAGGCATTCACTGGTTTTCGCCAAATATCTGGTCGAGCATTATTTTGACGTAGTGTGAGGCGTGCCAGTCGCAGTGGTAGTAGAACGATCCGGTTTTCTTTAGAACGCGGGCGAGTTCTACGCAGCGAGGCCGCATAAATTCGATGTAGGCCTGTGTCGAGGCGTGGCGGTCTTCGAATGCACGTTTTTCCTTTGTCTCACCCCAAAAGACCTCATAGTTGCGGTTGGAGTTAAAAGGCGGGTCGATATAAATAAGGTCAATGCACTCATCGGGGAATTTTTTAAGCTGGTTGAGATTATCGCCGCAGTATATTACCCGCGTATCAACCAGCGAGGATGGTTTCCCCGCCGCCACCGGTTTCTTTTGGTCTTCTGCCGATTTGGATGATTTCTTCGCCATAGGCCATTAGTGTAAACCCTGTCTGATAATTTGCAAGTGACTACTGGCTAAAAAGAATTAATCTTGTTAAACTATAAAAAAAGTTCCGTATGGGCAAGTTGGAAGCGGGCCCATTTTGCACGACTGTTTTGAACGGAAGTAATGAGATGATAAGCCGAAAATCAGCAATGGTAATCGCTGATGCCTACACTGAAAAGTTCTCATCCAGTGACTATCGCGGACATGAAACTGTTTACAAAGATAGTTTTTATGACTTCCTTTATGAGCATGATTATGAAAGCTTGTTCTGCAATATGGTCCAGACAATATATGGAAGACGAGACCTCAAAGAATGGATTCTCAGGATTCATACAGGAGAGAGTCTTTCAAAAGTTACACCAAACTGGTCATGTGATGAACGAAAGAAACTTGGGCAGGTTTATCTAAAGAATCTTGCGCGAGATTTCATGACATGGTTCCGTGAAGAAACAGAGGACTGGCTCATCAAGGATTTAAAAAGCTTTTATGATGAGATGATGCGTAGACTTGAAATGGATGGATACATGTTTAGGGACAACGATTTATATCAGTCCGAAGTCGAAGTACTTGATGTCGAAGCGGAAACGGGACTTCTTCAAAAACTCTATGCCAGCTTGGCACTCTCAGATCAACAGACAACCTTTCAATTCTTAAAACTGGCAGAGGAGCACTATGTCGCTGGCCGATGGTCAGACTGCATTAGCAATGCGAGAAAGTTTTTCGAGGCAGTACTTCAGCAAGTTTCCAGCAAGCATTCGAATGCGAGGGGTGTCCCTCTGGATTCTACAACTCTTCAACGTCCGGTTGTCGTCCGGGAGTACCTTGAGACTGCGGGCCTTGTTGAAAAGAAAGAGCGAGAAGCAATCGACAAGATATATGCCCTACTCAGCCACACTGGCGGGCATCCGTACATGGCAGAAGAAGACCAAGCACGTCTGCTCAGACAACTCTGCTTAACAGTGACGCAGTTTGTTATGCTCCGCCTCGAGGGATCACTGAAGACACCATGATTGAACAACCCGCTATTGAACCTTTTAAACTCATGACGGCGGCTGGCCGAATGCTTTTATTAAAACTTTATAGGAAAGGATTTTAAAAATGGCGGTTAGAAGACACAAAAAGGATACGGCGACTTATCGTGAACTTCCCAAATACGGGGATCGGGTCAAGTCCTTCGACATGACAGTTAATAAGTTAGTTGAATATACCCGAGTTCAAGCTGAGATCGATACAAAGCCCCGCAGAAAAGCCGCTGACATAAAAGCAGCAAGAATTAAGACATTACGCAAAGCAATAAAAAGAATTAATCGGATGACCTGATGGACGAAAAACGGGCGCTTGATATTGTCAAAACGCTTGCTGACGGAACTGACCCGACTACAGGCGAAGTTTTCCCGGCCGACAGCCCTTATCAAAACGCAGACATTATGAGAGCATTGCATAAAGCCGCAGAAGCTTTAGAAGTTTCCGAACGAAAGAGGTCCCTCCCTGCCCGTGCAGGAAAACCATGGGACAAGAGCGAATCCGTTTCGCTTATTGAGCAATTCGATAAAGGAATCGAAATCGTCGAATTGGCAAAAATCCATCAGCGAACAAGAGGGGCAATAAGGTCCCAACTTAAAAAGCTCTGAAAAATAGAAACCTGATAAATCTCTCTCTTTCCCTAAGTATCTGCAAAGAATTCGGACCAAAGCGGGCTAGCGAGGCACCCTCCCCACCCCGTTTTCAACAGATAAAACTTGCCCCTACACGATTTAAGCAGGGGTACAATATTTGTCTACAAAATCGCAGTGTTAATCCGTGTCTGATTATTTTCCCCGCGACGCCAATCTTATTTTTGGTATCGGTATGAAGCTTTCAGTAGTTTTTTATTTTGTCGGCCTTATCAGTAGTTTCGGCCAGCCCAAGCAAGTTTATCCGCCACTTAGTATGGCGGATTTATCCGCCGCACGTCTGGCGGATTTATCCGCCGTAGGCGGAATTCAGCATCAAGTATCGAGTATCCACTCACCAACTCACCAATTAACCACGAAATTTTTAAAAAGGTCATACGTAAAGCGCGTACGCGCTTTACGTATATGCTTTTTCCACACTACGTCCTATTGAAACTAAAACCAAGGACAATCACCTATTAAATCTCGCCAAAGCCTGCCTTTCACAAAATATCGAAAATCCGGCTTTAGATGTATCGAAGCTCCGACCTCGTCTGGCCAATAAACTAAAATTCTCTTACCTCGACTTCACTCCGTGAGATTGTGAAAAACTTATCTCATGGGGAAATCCACAAATCATGAACCAACATAATAGTTTGTGCATGTGAACACATGCACAATGTCTGCCTCATGACTTCGATATTTTTCCCTCAAATACCCAAACCTGCCGACCATCGCTTATCCGCCGACTTGTCTGTCGTAACTTTAGCGAAGATGGAAGCTTAAGCGAAGGCGGAAGTTGGTTCCTTCGTAGCCTTGGCGAAGAAGGATAACAAAGCCAGAAGCATCAGCGAAGGCTGAAGAGTCCAGCATCGAGACACCACTCACCCACCCCAACCACCCCACCATATATAGCTACTCCCCACCCCTACCAATCGCAACGTCCGATAATTTTTAAGCAGTTCACCATCTTATGAGCATCGAGCATCGAGCATCAAGAATCCATAGTCGAGCATCCGTCTTCTATTATCCAACTTTAGCTCACTTTAGGCACTTTAGTTCACTTTAGCTCACTACTCACTCATCCCTCACCATCTTATGTTCATACTGACCATCCATGACACACCCCACCATATATAGCTTCTCCACCCTAACCACCCCTCCTCAATCCCGCCTAACTCCACATCCCCCTCATTAGATCCACCATCACCACCAACCGCAACGTCCTATAATCTTTATGTTTACCTATTTTACCCAAACTAACAAAATGTTAATTTCAAAAAAGTGCTAATTTTAGACCAATTCGTACCCAAAA
>JBAQFY010000251.1:0-57235 GCA_049287505.1 Sedimentisphaerales bacterium
AATAGACGGTGTGCAATTTTGCGCGGAAACCTGGCGTCCAGCTAAGCTTTGCATCCAGGGCTACAAGCTCGGCACCATCAGCCGGGTTGGGATTGTATGCGGTCCTGGGAGGAATCGCAAAGCTCCAGACATTACCTTTCCACGGACTGTTCGGCTCGGTATCATTGACCTCATCGATTCGCCAATAGTAAGTTGTGCCTGGAACAAGACCATCCGGAAAAGGAAATCCAGGGAAACCGACAACAAGAAATGTCGCGACCTGATTGCCCACGAATGCTTCGGCAGCGCCGTCATTTACATTGTCAAAATTATCGCCAAAATATACATCGTGCGAGACCGCATAAAATCCCGGTGCCCAGCTAAGGTTCACCCATGTATCCGCGTGCATGGAACCATCAGTTGGGTTAGGATTCCAACTCTTACCGCGCGCCAAAGCAGTAACAAGCTCCATAGTCGGAAACAAGCTGGGATTCATCCACTGGTCACCTGAGGTTACCAACCAGGTTAGCTGAAATTCCCGCTCACCTCCTTCATCGTCGTCATTGACCCCAACGTTGGCGCCGATAAAGTCGCCTAAGCCCGGGGGAGTACCCAGCGTTGACCACGGAATCGATATCTCACAGATATAACCTTTCGGGTTTGTCTTGCCCAGAATCACAAATTCGACACCCGTAGTGTCAGTATTTGAATTGCCTCCGGTACCAATAGTATTAGGATCGTCCCAACGGAAGCCGTACTGAAAATCGTCAGTTGCATAGGTAGTACCTTTGCTATTGTCAGCATCTAAGTGAACTTCGACAGAGTCGTCATAGTGCATGTTAGGCCACGCCCCTTCTCCGGGGGAGTCAAATATAAGAATGTCGTCGGTGACATCTACCAGAAAGTAAATCCTTGTTGAATCCCACAGCGCCTTCCATGTTGCTGAAAAATCCAGTTCATTCTGGATGGAAGTAGCGCTACCTACAACAACCTGGTCGATGGGGTACGCCAGCACCCCCCACCATATGTCCTCTTCCAAGCCATCGATGACTGGTGCAACCAACGTCTGTTGGATCTGACCATCAGCTGGCTGAGCAAAGGCGTTACTCGTCAGACCAAGAGCCAAAACAAAAGAAACAAGATAAATCAATTTCTTAGACATAATAATCCTCCTTCAAAAGTTCAATATGAGCGGCTGATTGAAATGCAAAATTTCCTTACTACAAAGCCCAGAGTCCCCATACAAACTCTGTGCCTTACATAATACACAATAGCTCCTCCTCTATTCGTAAACTAAAAGAATTTTGTCTGCTAAAAGACCAAAATCTCCAGATTTACTCAATTCTATTTATATAAAATTAACCGCCTTCCCGTCAAGGAAAATCTCCCGTATTGTGCATATTTGCCCGGTATCTTTTCTAAGAATTCGCCCACGTCAAAGGCCCGCCTAAACTGAGCTAAAGTGCCTGAAGTTCGGATATCAGGAGAACAGGATATCAGGATGGAGGATATCAGAGAATCATGATACCAGGATGCAGAATATCAGGGTATAAGGACATCAGGAAAAGACAAATTTATCCTGATGTCCTGGTAACCTGATAACCAATACCTGATGTCCTGGTAACCTGATAACCAATACCTGATGTCCCGATAACCTGATGCCCGCCCCTTAGGGGTCTGATACACTTTTAGCCTGAATCTTTAGCTCACTTTAGCTCACATCCTTATTCATTCTTTTTTATTTTCGGGTCTCGGCGAGCCCAGCCCCTCGGAGGGGCGGGGCGAGAACATATCTTTTATAGTGAGTCCGCATTCCCGCGCCATTCTACGGCAATATTCAAGATGTCCCAATTCCCTGCCGCCGTTGTTTGTCCCAAATGAGAATTTTACACCCGCCTTCTTGGCCCTCTTTATGAAAGCCATACTGGGAATTCGATATCGGGCATTGATTTCTACAGCCACATCATTTTTGACGGCGGCCTCGATAACTTTATCCATTCGCTCCGGCGTCCACAGCACATCATATTCATCCGCTATAACCGCAGGCAAAAAAGTTGAATTGACATAGATATCAATCGGCTCGTTATTCAGGATTGTAACAATCTTGTCCACGTACATATCCATAAAGTCCTGCTTATCGTCAATCTGCACCTCATCCCGAATCCAGAGCCTTATCCGCTTGCCCCGCTTGTCCGTAAAGGTCATAGCGTCCGTGAACACGTAGTCAAATTTCGCAATCATTTCCGTCGAGAAAAGATTTATCCATTCACGCCCTTCCGCCTGTATCGCCTTGTAAACAGGCTTGCCCTCCAAAAGCTTCAGAAAACGCTGCAGCTCTTCGTCATTAGTCACTTTAAAGCCAACACCGCAGTTCTCCGCAATGCCGAACTTCTCCCCTTTTGCCTCTGCATTCTGAATTGCTTCCTCCAGCGTCAGTCCGCCTTTTAGATGTACGTGGTAGTCAACCATAGGAAAATCCGGTCTCGGTAGCGGCCTGACCATAATGTTTTTGTAAAAAACCGTGCTGCCCGGGTCATGACCCTGCAGCGCAAATGTGCCGCTCTCCCGAAAGGGATGCCTTTCGGCAGACAGACTTCGGCCTCTTCTGCCGGCCCCGGCTTCTTCTGCCGCTGTATATTCCAGAACAGTCCTGCCATTAACTATGACAGTAACCTGTCTGCCATCGACGATAATGTGCTGTGTAAACCACTCGTTATCTTTCGCCGGCGACTCGCGGATGTCCTTTATGCCATAAAGGCTGCCCGTCTTCCTCCAGTCCGAATGCGTATTGTTGACCTGAACCTCAAAGCCCTTACGCGGCCAGTCGGTTTCTCTATATTCCGTATGGAAGTACATTCCGGAATTCGCGCCGGGCCTTGTCATTACGTCGGCCTTAAACTCAAAATCCTCGAAGCTCGCATTCTCCACCGCGCCAACGTAGTAAAGATGACTCCGCGGACCCTGGGCCACAATCATTTCGTCTTGGACACTGAAGGTACTCTGGTTCTCACTTGCTTTCCAGCCGTTAAGCGTTTTCCCATCGAACAGCGAAATCCACCCATCATTGCCGTCCTCTCCAAACGCCAACTGGCTTGCTAAAGAAACCAGACATATTACCAGAACAAACAGGAATATCTTTCGCACCATTTCTAAACTCTCCTCAAATCTTACATATATTCGAAACGATTTCTGTCAAATACGAACACATAATCACCTTCTCGACCCCATAGGTCTGGCTTTATAAGAACAAATTCTCGTTAAGAGTACAAGCAGTTTTCTTTTCTTCCATACTATTTCTCCAGACTTTCTTTTCTACTAACTCCTTCAATCGGTAAAAGGATGGCACTATTCGATGTCTTTCGTTAAGCCGACCCCATTTCTTCGATGCATGCTTCTGTTACATCTCAATTGATGGGTGTCATTACGGACTTGTACCGTCTCCAATAAGCCCTGTTAGCAGTCGCTGCAGAAGTTCCATCGGCAGGCCCATTACGTTTGTAAGGCTTCCCTCAATCCTTTCAATAAACTCATCTCCGTTTTCTTTTATCGCATAAGCACCCGCTTTGTCCCGCCAGGATTCGCTTTTGACGTGCTTGGCAACTTGCTCAGATGTCAATCCCTTCGGATAAACGGTCGTGGTATCGCTTTCGCTTAATTCGATGCCGTCGCATAATCTGACTATTGCAATGCCGGTTATCACCTTATGAGGCCTGCTAAAGAGCTTTTTGGTTATCCGCTCGGCACCCTTCGCATCAGTGGGCTTGCCGATAATTTGGCCCTCAAAATCCACAACGGTATCGGCCCCGATGACCACGCAGTCCGGATACTTTTGAGCGACATTCTTCGCCTTGGCCAAAGCTAATCGTTCGGCATATTCACAGGCCTTGATGCCTTTAGCTGGAAAATCTGACTCGTCAATACCGGGCCGAACGACGGTAAATTTATAGCCGGCCTCCGCCAATAACTGTCTTCGTCGCGGCGAGGCCGATGCAAGAATAAAAGAATATTTGGACTGTCCAGACATAAACTTAGTCTTGGGTATTCGGTCTTGTGTCTTTGGTCTTGCGTCTTTAGTCTTGTGTCTTAACGATTTGCCTGCAAAAAGCCAGATACTCTTTCTCGATTTGGTCAAAATCATCGCCGACATAATCTTCAAATAATCCTTTGCCGACAATTCGGTTCCAGGAGACGGTCTTCGGGATGTTTCTGTCTGTTGCTATTGTTTTGTTCACCTCGTCGAGCGCCCAGTCTCCTCTTAAGCCGTTTGCGAGCAACCGATGATAAACAACCAGCCGTCTGCCGTAACCTGCTTCCTGCAAAAATCGCACTAATGCGTATGATTGGCTGTAAAAAGCCATCACCGCCTCGGTCTGGTCCATGGCGAGCACATCGCTGGGATTCATTGTAACCAATTCTGTCAGCGGTATCATCTTATTTTTCATCAGCGTTTTTTTCAGCCCATCCAACCGATACATGTTCTCAGCCGGCTCAAAATAAAACAGCTCATCTTCACATCCATGCGTCTCGAATAGCATTGCCACCCCCTCGTCAAGCCAGCTTGGCAGACGATACTTAAAACATCTGCCGTTAAACTGATGCCATCCTTCGTGCCCGAGAGCTGAAAAAGTGCGCTCTCTGCCGATATCATACAGCACGCAGGCGCCATTATGATAGTACGCACCGGCCTTTATTTTGTAAAACATTTCCGCCTGCTCACCGGCAAAGCTCCTCGTAAAATCCTCCCACTGACCGCGGTCGGCAAAAAGAAAAATGGTAAATTTGGTTCTTGTTTCGACAGGTTCGGGTAACTGACTATTATAAGCCCGATAGGCCGACTCCATAAATCCGCTAATCCCTCGAAGTATAAAAGGCTCCAAAAGTGTCGTGAAAATCTCATAGTGGGTGGTAGTTAATTTAAGCCCCGGCCCATACCCATTCTTCCAGACCTCCGCAGATTTCAGCCCCGGCAGACCTTGACCCTGCAAATATAACGCTATTCCTGCATAGCTATCGAGCCGCTGGGCACTGTCGGCACTATTAATCTCGATTTTATCGGGCCCGGAGCAGCCTGCCAGACAAACAATGATTATGCAAATTAGCGGGAATTTCCTCACTCCAATCCTTCCTCCGAAGACCAGCAGCTCTATTTAGACCGGCAATCCACTGCCTTTTTAGGATAAAGCCAAATCTAAGAAAGATACTACAAAAACCCTGAACTCCACGTTATCTTTAACATCGGCTGCAAATGATAAGAAATCCATTATATTTTGTCCACACATACGGTATTTTTCGTCTAAACTTATGGCCGGCCCGATAAGGCAAATGCGATACCTTCGGGGCAATGTAACATCAAAAATCACTGAAGAGCTTGGTGTTTTGATGAGGAGGATAGCTGCGGCACGGAAAGATAATAAAGCAACAATCTTGAGCCACAAATTTCCATATTTCAAGGCCATTATCGTGTAAAAACTGCACGAAAACGCCCAAAACAATTGCAATTTTACGGTGGATTTGGTAACCTAATCAAGTCTGAAGGCTTGGCTGTGTCGATTACCGGTGTATATCGGACATCCCGGATTATTGTTCAAGATTGAGGTGTAAGATGAAAAACAGGTTGTTGATAGTCCTGACGTCAGCGTTTCTCTGCGTATGTTTACCGCTTATGAACGGCTGCGCAAACAGTGCCCAAACCGGTGCTGCGATTGGGGGAGTTGGCGGCGCAGTGATAGGGGCCGTGACAGGTGGGACCGGAGGAGTAGTAGTTGGAGGACTTATTGGGGCAGGGGGCGGCTATGTGGTGGGCAACGAAATCGAAAAGTAACGAAAGCAGAGAACTATATCTCCTTGAACTCCGCTCCGAATACATCTGCAGTAAACAGATAAACTTCTGTGTCTGGCTTCTTCCAGGCATCGGGCGATAGTCCCGCTTTGTGCGCACAGCAGTACGAAAGAAATTCCTCCTTGCTCCAGCCGGTCTCAGTGGCAACCTGCGGCAGAAAGCAGCCCGACGTACGTCCCCTTTTTATATAAATGCCGTCAACGCCTAACCGCAGACTTAACGGTTTATCCGTTCTCTGCAAAGGCGACAGAACCGATATCTCGACATCCAATTTGTCTAACTCGCCGGCACTTATCGGGTCGGCAAAAAAACGCGGGTCGCCGGTAGCCGAGGCCTTTGCCATCTGGCCAACCAGCTCAATCAAAGGACTATCCGAAGTGAATTGGCCGATGCATCCCCGCAATCGGCCGTGGTTTTTTAATGTTACAAAGCACCCGCAGGGGGCGTTCAATTCAGGCTCGTCCGATTGAGGCACCTCAGCCGCCTCCCGCTTAATAACCGCCTCGACGGTATCACGAGCTACTTTCAGAAGTGTTTGTTTTTGCTTATCGTCCATACTTACAATTCAGTATTCAGCTCCCTGCTCCACTGAATGTTCTTGAGCTTAATACAACCATTTTACCACAAGAAATCCACCAATCAATAGTACTGCGAAAGCTAATGAAAGCCAATTGAAATATTTTTCGACAAAGGGACGGATTTTTTCACCCTTCCAGCCCATCAGTCCCGCCACCAGGAAAAATCTCGCTGAGCGGCTAATGGTCGAGGCGACTAAAAAACCAATAAAATTAATCTTTGCCACACCTGCGGATATAGTACAAACTTTGTATGGCAGCGGTGTAAAACCACAGGTAAAAACTATCCAGAAATCATATTTGTCATACCAGCCTTCGAATTTGGCAAAGTTGGTTTCCGTCAGACCAATCGAACCAAGATGGGCATAGACCCACTGGCCTATCACAGACCAGAGAAACATCCCTATACAATAGCCAAAGATACCGCCCAGCACCGATGCAATTGAGCAGGCCAGAGCAAATCTCAGCCATTTCTTCGGCGCCCCGAGCGCCAGCGGCGCCAGTAAGACATCCGGCGGGACGGGGAAAAAACTGGACTCGGCAAAACTCAAACAAAATAAAGCCGTTGGGCCGTGTTTTGTTTCAGCGAAGTGAATCACCCAGTTATACAGCCGCCTGTGCCATTGCCACCAAGCAACCGCCTTGTTACTCGTCGCAGGTCGCTCGTAACTCGATTCATTACTTATCGCCTCATCATTTGGCATCTGATATTCCCTGTTCCTCTAAATCCTCAAATAAAGAAGGCCCATCGTCTTTTGGACTCTGATGTGAATTTGGTTTGGAAGTCTCGCTCCGCTTAGAAGGAAATTCTATGATTTTTGCTCCTGTGCCGGATTCGGGTTCCGGCTCCCGCTTATCAGCAGGAATGAAAGGTATCAGTCCCAGTCGATACGCCTCTTCCTGAACTTCGCGTGGTGCATAGCGAATATCCATAATAAATCCGTTGACCTCCACCATCCAGACCATTGGATTGTCCTCAGGCTCGATCGATATGCACCAGTCCGGGTCCAATGGCACCAGTCCAAGCCCCTTACGAACCATTTTTGATTTCGCTAACATTGTCCCTTGTGAGACGCCAAATTCCTTTGCTATCTCCCTGGAATTTATATGAGGCGACATTGTTGGGTCATACAGGCAGTTGACCCAGCCAATAGCATGAACTATCCCGCTGGCCCAGCCGGCCGTCTTTTCTCTCGTCCCGGCCAAATCAGATGCGTAGAGGAATAAAGCCACCTCCTCGCAAAGCTCTTTATAATCCTTATTGAGGTGAGCATCGCAGAACGCATCTATCAGCTCAATTATCTGCTCAAAAAGCTGCCGATTCTTTTTAGGAATACGCATCTGTGCCGCTTTACATTTATCTTCTGCCATTTTTTAACCTCCTGTCACAACATTAAGTATTTAGCCCCAGCTTCACTGGGGATTTCCTTCCATTTCAATAGTTCCTTTGTTTTTCTCATTCGCAAACTTTCCTGCCGGCCCACCGGCCGTAAACAACACCGCAAACCGCGTCACCAACGCACCTAATAGAACATATCCCAAAATCACCTGCAACATCAGCAACATATGTCCCAAAATACTGCGCGCATTAGCATACATATCACCAAATCCCAAAGTTGTCATAGTGACAATCGAAAAATACAGTGTCCTCAAAGGAACAAGCCACCATTGTACTTCAATTCCATTTCTATCAACGAATAGATTTTCGACAATCCCCGGCGGCGCTATACGACCCCAATGATAATAGATATTCGCAAAGATAATTGCCAGCCCAAAGAAAGTAAATATTATCCTACAAGTTGATAGCCCATAATCACTTATCCACCAGAAAAGTTGCACAGGCTATTTTAATCTCGGATGTTCTTTATACCACTCCTCCCAGTTCTTCCGCCGAATATTGTATTCCAAGAGCTGTTTGATTGCCGAATTGATACGAACGCTATCTAAGCCACCCTCACGAAAATCGGTATCTCGGTCAACTTCACAGTAGTAGAATGAGGTCGAGTCACTAACGCGTGCTTTTTGAAACTTAGCCCCGATTAGGCAAGCATTGTCAAATTCACTACCTTGCAAGTGTGAATCAACAAAATTTGAGTGATTAAGGTGAGCATTGTATACTTCTGCGCTCGGCATCTTCACACATTGCAAACAAGCTCCTTCCAAGTGAACTCCTAGCAAGAATGCATTATCTAAATGGGCAAACATCAAATTTGCAACCTCCAAATGTGCTTCATGGAATCTTGCTCCCTCAAGATGGGAAAACGTAAACTGCGCTTTCTCGAGATTAGCTTTGTCAAAATCTGCTTTACTCAAGAACACTTCTGCCGTACGACATCCATATTGTCGGTGTGTGCCAAGATTTACCTCTTTCAAGTACCAGCCGGAGAAGTCTCCTCCTTCCAACTCGACATCTCTATAATCGTTTTCATCTCGCCACTTGTTCCACTCGGTCATATCCTTTTTGTCTGAGCAGCGTTTGAGTATATCGTACTGGTCTAAATCACACCGCAGTCCTTTCTTTAGAAGCTCAGGGTCAAACCGGCGGCCCTCCTTGTGTTTTTCATTTTTCGATTCCAATTCGTCCATTTTTTCTGCCTCTCCCAATCAATCGCAAATAATCCTCACCACTCACCAATTAACCAATTAACTACTCACCATTTGTCGTTTGTCTTGAGTCTCCTGCAATTTTCCATGCTCAAAATAAGCACAATCCATTATAATGTCAACGAGCGATTCCAAAATATCCTTTACTATGCAGGGCAATTATTTTAGCATATTGTTATGATTGAGAAGGTTGTTACAAAGTGTAATTTGCAGGACTGGTGTAAGGTTAAGGATGACCTGAATTACTGGTTGAGTAAGACCCCACAGCAGCGTATCGAAGCTGTAGAATATCTAAGAAGCCAATATTATGGAAATTCAGCCGGACTTCAAAGAACTGCTCGCGTTGTTAAACGCTCATAATGTGGATTATGTTATTGTCGGGGCTTATGCACTTGCTTTCCATGGGGCCCCTCGGTTCACCGGCGGTATTGATATCTTTGTAAAACCTGACCCCAAAAACGCCGAGGGAATTTTAGCTGCCCTTAAAGAATTCGGCTTCAGCTCTTTAGATTTGAACAAATCAGATTTCCAGCAGCCGGACAACGTCATTCAGCTTGGTGTCCCTCCTGTTCGTGTAGATTTGCTCACTTCGCTAACGGATGTTACCTGGAAGCAAGCTTACTCAGGCAGGGTAGAAGGAGCTTATGGTGATGTGCCGGTCTATTTCCTTGGCCGTAAAGAATTCCTTGCCAACAAAAAAGCCCTCGGAAGAAAAAAAGACCTGGCGGACATAGAAGCCCTCGGCGAAGATTGACACGACAGTTTCAATAATTGAAACCCACCTATCCCAGGCAATTCGACCGACTTTGTTTTGTAGAATCCTGATATTGAATGCGTTTGCGTCTAATTTAGGAACAATGCAGCTTTTCTATACGCAGAATTAAAGTCCTCTATTATAATCTGAATTAGCAGATATGGTTGATAAAGAACAATTCAAAACCGTCGGCGATGGGTTATTGGTAAGAGCGCCTGCCAAGATTAATCTTAGTCTGCTTGTAGCCGGCAAACGTCCGGACGGTTTCCACGAATTAGAAACGATAATGGCCAAGGTTAGCTGGTACGATGAAATCCTCATCGAACCGGGCCAAAAAGCCGACATCGAACTCGTTTGCGAGGGACCGCAATGGGCACCCGCAGGCCGGGAAAATCTCGTTTATCAGGCTGCAAAACTTCTCTTGAATAGTTGCGGTGTGTGGACCGATATCAAAATTACTCTGACAAAAAATATCCCCGCCGGCTCAGGACTCGGCTCGGCAAGCAGCGATGCAGCGGCAACCCTTATGGGGCTAAACAAATATATGGATTTTCAACTCCCCAATCGCCGGCTCGCCAAACTGGCACCCCGATTAGGAAGCGATGTAGCCTTCTTTTTGAATGGGCCATTGGCGTTTTGTACAGGGAAAGGCGAAAAAATTAAAAAAATTAAAAAAATTTTTAAATTCCTCATTATTTTGATACTGCCGGACGTAAGTGTTTCTACAAGAAAGGTTTACGCTAATTATAAACACAATCAGGCCCTATACGAAAAGCTCAGCACCCAAATAAACAGCCATATCCAAAAAAACAATATTGATTTAGTAGTAAGGATGTGCGCAAATATGCTCCAGGCAAGTAGTTTCAGTTTGGTAGAAAGTCTTGCCGGGTTGAAAGCGAAAATTGAGTCGTTAGGTATCGGGCCCTGCTGCCTGAGCGGTAGCGGTACAGGGTTTTTTTGTATCATCGAGAGCGGAGATGAAGAGATAGCTATGCAATACAAACACAAACTTGAGGAAAAGGTCGGCTGCAAAAGCATTATCGCCAGTAACAATAGATGGTAAACTTTTTAAGCGAGGCAAAGAAAATGAAAATCACTGAGGTCAGAGTCAAAATGGTCAGCAACAAAGATGACAGGTTAAAAGCTTTTTGCTCAATAACGATAGACAATGAGTTTGTGGTTAGAGACATCAAGGTCATCGAAGGTACGAATGGTTACTTCGTCGCTATGCCCTCCAGGAAAATGAGCGACCACTGTGAAAAATGTGGAGGCAAAAACCATCTCAGAGCTAAATACTGTAATAACTGTGGAACAACTCTCCAGGAAAACAGGGCAAGAAAGGATTTCAAAGGCAGAATGAAGCTGCACGCCGATATCGCCCATCCGATAAATGTCGAATGCAGAAAAAGAATTCAGGAAAAAGTTACTGCCGCTTTTAAAGAAGAGCTGGAAAAATCAAAGCAGCCCGGCTACAAACCAATCGAACTCGATGAGCCGGACGATGACGTTCCTGAAATAATCTCGTAGTTAAGAGAAACCAATTTTGCAGTAAATCGCAAAAAGGCAATATAAAGACAAAAGCCGGACACAAATACACTCCTGACCAGACGCTTATTGACACTCAACCATCCCTCAATTGTCTATCAGACTTGGCGCAAAAAAGCACCCCTATGCAGTAAGGTCCTCAAGAACCTTATCGAGAGCAACATCTAGATGCTCGTTGAAATCGTATTTCCCCTCTGTAAGCTGCTGACGGACGTCGAGAACTTTCTCTATGCGGACCTCCGGCAGCGAAGCAATCTTTTTTAACACCTGACCAATAGGCGTAGTATTGATATTTTCAAGAATCTGCTCCATAATCAAATCCTTATCCGGAGCAAGGCTATCTTCGACAGGATTCACTTGGCGATTTTGGCCTTGGAAAAGGCTTCTAAAATCGAAATCGGGCATTCAGACCACCTTGCATGTCAAGCTTCGAGGAGAAATCATCCATTTCCTCCCTCAAAGCCAATAACCACTATATATTGTGTGTCCCCTTAATCCCTTAGGAGGCCCAAAATAACCTTCTAATACTGCTATCGACAATAATAGTCTGAAAACTTTAGAAAAGTTTGGTATTTAGCTAACTTTTGCGAAAGACGAAAGTTATACTGATTTACAGCAAAAACCAGCTTAACAATATTAAAAAACAGCTCTTGGAGGAGACCTATTTTAACTCCAGAGACAATCATAAAGGTCTGCCTGGGGAAATTAGGCAATATACCATATATAGTGTTAGCCAAAAATTGCTGAGCACAAGAAAACTGAAGCGGTCTGGCTGTGTTTTCAGGGTGCCGGTGGGCTGTGTCTATACCCAAGATTGGACCCATAGAAGGGCAGATTTTCACTTGCTTTTCGACATTTAATTTTTCAGACTTTTTGTGAAAATTTTTATAACTCCCTGTTTCGTAGGGAGTCATACTGATTGGAGATGATTTTAAACAATTAGCGTCTTTTTATATTTTTGGCATTTTTTCGCAAAAATGCTCTCTCTCTGGCCAAAACTGGAATGGTACACTTGACAGATTTTACTTTTTGCGATTTTGGGGTTGACAAACAGCATGATTTCTGTATGGAATCAGGCCTTGACCCGCAGTTCGTGGGGTAATGGGTATAAGAGCATAGGGAAACGGGTAAACAGGTTAAGCTCTTTTGCAAAATCCCGCCAAAAAAACAGGTAATCACATGGCCTTTTCTTTATTCATTCCAATAAAAGACAGGGGGATTTCGTCAGGAGCGAATCCCGCTATAAGTAATCCGATCGGAATCGATGACAGGCTTTGTGGGCAAGGCAGATTCCCGTTTTTAGTTGAGACTGTTGAAAAGGGATGCAATAATTCGAGGGATTTCCCTTGACGGGAAGGTAGATAATTTGGTATAGATAACATTAGTGAAGCTTGTGCCCGCGCATAGCCTGCTCTGAGCGTAGTCGAAGGGTCGGGCATCTTTGGCTTTAAGTCCATCCAGCAGACGAATTTTTGTAGTTTTTCGATAAAAGAGGAGTTATTACGTGGGTTACGAAGCTGTAAGGGTAACTTTGTGCTTCACACCTACCCGCACCTGTCGGTCTCGCAGTCACAGTTGCGGTGACGCGAGTACAAGTGCTTCGCATCGAAAATTACTACATTTCAATTAACAATCTATACTTATTTTTTGAAGGAGGATTACTATGTGTAAAAAATTAATCTGTCTAACCTTATTTGTTTGTGGTGTAGTCTGTGCTGATGTTCATTTGGAAGAAGGTGTTAATCAGCTTCGGAACTGGGATTTCGAGCAAGGGATCCTTGGCCTCAGCATACTGCAAGCAAATGGTGCTGAGCCGAGTGTACGACGGTGTATGATCCCTGATGTATGGCAGATAGAAGACTATACTCCGGAAGGGACAGGAAGGATTGAGCTGGATGACAAGGAGGTGCACAGCGGGGATTTTTCCCTTAAGGTGATCACCACATCCATTGATGGAATAGATTGGCACTTCAAGTTCGAACAGGAGAAAATGTGCTTTGAAGCCGGAAAAAAGCACACTATCAAATTCTGGGCGAAGGCAGAAGCACCGAGGACAATAACGGTGTGTCTCCAAATGAGTCAAGAGCCGTGGGTCGGTTACTTTTACGAAACTGTCACCCTCGCCAGACGCTGGCAGGAGTTTATCGTCGAAGTAATCCCCCCAGTGGATAATGACCAGGAGCACTGGCTGGCATTTCACTCCGGTCAAAGCCTAGTCACCTGGTGGTTGGATGATGTGCGATACTATAAAGGTGGACCAAATGACGAGAAAGAATCGAGTCCAAGCGTTGGTTCTGAAGAGTTTAGGAAACAGATGACCGGCTCGTTGGAGCCGGCTGCCCTGCATGTCGAGGGCAGCAGGTTAAAAACCGACGATGGAAATGCCGTCCGCCTCCAGGGGGTCAACGTTGCCAGTCTTGAGTGGTCTAACACCGGAGACCGGCAGATATTGGAGTCAGTTCGAGTAGCCATCTTTGATTGGAACTCCAATACCATCCGATTGCCTCTTTCCCAGGATCGCTGGTTTGGGGAGACTGAAGGGCAGAACGATGGTGGGAGGCTATATCGGCTGATAGTGGACGAAGTTGTGCGTTATATTTCCGAATGCGGATGCTATGTCATAATCGACCTCCACAATTTCGCTATCGAAGGCCAGGCCAGGGAAATACACAGCGTCCCAGAAATATATGACATGCCGAATATGAAGAGCATTGACTTCTGGAAGGATGTCGCTGCGCGTTATGCCAATGGTCCCGCTGTTCTCTTCGATCTCTACAATGAACCTCATGATGTATCCTGGAATGTCTGGAAGTTCGGTGGATGGGTGACAACGCGATTGATGGTGGAGGCTACCTATAAGTCGCCGGGTATGCAGGCACTCCTGGATGTGGTGCGCTCAACTGGGGCAGAAAACATTGTCATAGCTGGAGGACTGGAGTGGGGGTACGATTTACGAGGAATTCCCGGATATGCGCTGGATGATCCCTGCGGAAACATCGTGTATGGCACACATATTTATCCCTGGAAGGGTAACGAGGAGGACTGGGACGGGCGCGTAGGACATGTTATCGGGAAATACCCAATTCTGGTAGGCGAGGTAGGCTGCGAGCCAGATGAGAACCTATCCCTGACATGGCCAGGTTATGACCCCTATACGTGGTCAGTTGAGGTTCTATCTTATATTAATAAACATGGACTGAATTGGACGGCCTGGTGCTTTCATCCATCCGCTGGTCCACCAATGCTCAAAGATTGGACGTATGAACCTACACCATACTGGGGCGATTTCGTAAAGAGAGCACTGGAGCCTGTGCCATATATACCCGACCCCCTAGCCCAAGCGTTGGACACGTCTTTGAGTTTCACCACGGGCGGCAGTGCAAATTGGTTCGCCCAAACCACGACATCCTACTACGATGGGGATGCGGCGCAGAGTGGAGATATCTCGCATAGTCAGGACTCGTGGATGCAGACGACGGTGAGCGGCAAAGGAACGGTCAACTTCTACTGGAAGGTATCTTCTGAGGAAGATTTTGACTGCCTGGAGTTTTACATCGACGGCTCGCTGCAGAACCGCATCAGCGGCTTAGTGAATTGGGAACAGAAAACCTACACCATCAGCACTTCGGGTTCACACACGTTGGAATGGCGATATATGAAGGATGGGAGTAATGACTCTGGTAGCGACTGCGGCTGGGTGGACAATGTCCAGTGGTAATCGCGTGGCCATTTCTTTACTGATTCCGCCAAATGAATGTCCCGTAGCTGCCAAGCTTGACAATCCCTTTGAAATATGATATATTATGGTGTCGTAAAAGTATAGGGAGGGTGTCCAGCTCTCTACACCAGGTTTTGTTACAAAAACTGGGCTATTTGGGCCGCCAAACGAAGAAAGAGGAGGTCTTGTGAACCATTTATATATCCCAAAAAAATTAGTTGCTGTTACTTCGATTATGTTGTGCTTTTTTATCTGTTCTGTAAGCTTAGGCGAGCCTGTTAGTGTTGGGCAGGTACAAAAGGCTGCGGATACATTTCTCAAGGCGAAACGCGTCCCTCAGAGAAAAGAGTTGAGGTTGCTTTCAATAAGAGGCGAACAAAAAGTACCTGTCATAGAATCCACCCCTACGGGTCTCAAAGAAATTCGTGGTGATGATGGAGCTGTTCTTGCATATATTGTCGAGCTGGAGCCACGCGGATTTGTCGCAACCTCCGCAGATACAGATATCACTCCAATTGTCGCTTATTCCTTCAAAAACTCTTTTCCGGGCGATGAAGATATAAAAAATCCCCTGTACCGCCTGTTGAAAGAGGACATGAAGCTAAGAACAAAGGCATTGGCCCAATATGACCAATTCCAGACGATGCAAAACAACAACCTATGGAATCTTTATGCCGACGAAAATACAGGACATTCCCTGAGCCAGACATTCCAGCAGTGGCCGGAAGAAGGCACCACCTCTACAGGTGGGTGGCTTCAGACCGCGTGGGAGCAGGAGCCACCTTACAACGACTTTTGTCCCCTCGACCCGGTCGATGGCAACAGAAGTTATGCGGGTTGTGTGGCAACGGCGATGGCGCAGATAATCAATTATCATCGGCAATGTAATATACAATTAGACGAGGACGATGAATATACAACGTACAGCGGTATCGATATTGACAAAGACAGCAGCAGGTACGATTTCCCCTCTTTTGAGGAGCTGAATGAGTATCTTGCCGCCCTGCGGCTTAAATACAGCAGACAGGTGGAGCCGAATGATACGGATGTCGCCGCACTTAGTTTCACCTGTGGTATCACTGCGCTTATGGACTACACAAGTGAGAGTTCAGGAGCTTCGTCCTATGATGCGCGAAAAGCGCTGCTTTATAAGTTCGGTTTACATTCGGCCCAGATGACCGGTGGTCTGTCGTGCGAATCTTATCAAATACTGCAAGAGAATATAATTAATCGACTCCCCGCTTTTTTGGCTATTGGCCCGCCGGATGGTTACGGCGGACACGCTCTTGTTTGTGACGGGTATAACACCAACGGCGAGTATCACCTTAATTTCGGATGGGGGGCCCCATATCCTGATGAAATAACCGAGGCATGGTATCGTTTACCGGCAGGTATTCCAACTCAGGACGACGTCATCTCAGAGGTAATACTGAATATTCAACCTGTTCCGCCGGGTATTGATGTTGACCCGACCCCTTCAATTTTTTATAGCGTTCCGGGTCAGGAAACCGAACCCACAATTATGTTCATTAAAAACAGCACGGCAGGACGAATGTTTATAAACTCGATATCCAGTCCTGAAGGATTCGTCGTGTCTCGCTCAGATGACGATTACTCGGACTACATAGATTCTTTTGAGATACAGCGTCCGGGACAGGAAGCTTCGATAAATGTGAAGTTCTGCCCGGAGGAAGCGAGGGGCTATTATGGAACACTTGCGATTAACTACAGCGATGGGTACACTAAGCATGTGATTCTAAAAGGTTACTCCTTCACAGGTGGGACGGAAATTGAAGCCGGCGAAGTATCCGGAACCTGGTCGGATGCTAATTCACCCTATTTTATTTCCGGAGATATCGAAGTGCCGGAGAACGGCGAGCTGGTTATTGAACCCGGCGTCAAAGTTTTGTTCGTTGGACCATACAGTATGACCATCGGCGAAAACGCAAGGCTTCTCGCCGAGGGCAATGAGAATCGCCCGATAGAATTTACCGCCTGGAATAAGAATATAGGATGGGGCGGGCTGAGATTCATAGACTCGGGGGACGATGACATATTGAGCTATTGTTCGATTACCTTCTCGAAGAAAAACATTGACTCAAGTCTCGTTGCTGATATCGAAGACCGTGGCGGGGGAGCAGTCTATTGTAACCTTTCGAGCCCGACTATCACGAGCTGCAAAATCACCAACAACATCGCTGACATAGGCGGGGCAATCTTTTGTGCTGAAAGCTATCCTGTGATTAGCAATACCGTGATAGCGAACAATGCTTCAATGGGAGGCAGTACTCAGTGCGGGGGGATATACACTGCGGGATGGGGCGCGCCTGAAATCAAAAACTGTACTATAGTAAACAATTCGCCGGGCGGCATTTTCACGACATCGGGGGACGGTGTCGATATGATAAACACGATTGTATGGGGCAATGACATATACCAGATACGAACGGATGAGTCCGTACCGGTGGTGTCATTTTGTGACGTCCAGGGCGGTTATCCCGGCCAGGGCAATATAGATGCCGACCCTTGTTTCTTTGACCCCAGCTCCGGTGCCGGGCCGGATTATGACGGTGCATCAGCTAACTGGACGCTGCAGAGCAGCTCACCATGTATAAATTCCGGAACAGAAATATATCTTCCGGAAACCGACCAGGTGGGCAATCAAAGGATTTATAGTGATATCGTTGATATAGGGGCTTATGAGAATCAATCAGACTTGCCTTTGATTACCGCCGCTCCGTCAGGCGCAGCCGATGCGGGTTTTGTGCTCCTTAATACAGACTCGACTTTCGGGATTGATATTACAAACACAGGTAAGATAGACTTCAAAGTCCAAAGCCTGAGCATTTCCGATGCAAACAGTGTTTTTTCGATAGTTACTCCGGCGTGTCCGCCGGACCATCTTCTGGCACCGGGTGATTCGGTCTGGGTGGAGATTGGATTTACTCCGACAGAAGAGAGAAGCTATACCGACACCCTTCTTGTTCATTCAACCAGCAGTAATGCGCCGAACAAACAGATTACTCTCAATGGAGTTGGTGTCTCGGGTAAGATTATCCCTGGCGGTGAAGTCAGTGGTACCTGGACGAATGCTGAGAGTCCTTATGCAGTTACGGGAGATATTCATATTCCAAGAGGGAGAACGTTGACCATTGAGCCGGGTGTGGTGGTCAAATTCGCAGGTCATTTTGGATTGACGGTGGGTTACAGAGCAACTTTGCACGCCAGAGGCACGCAAACAGAGCATATCATGTTTACTGCTATGGATACGGACAAGGGATGGTTTGGCATACGTTTTGTCAATAGTGGGGCCGATGACGTATTGAAATATTGCACTATCGAATACGCCAAGAAACCATACAACGCAGGAAGCGGTTATCTGGACCTGTTCGGCGGAGGAATTCTTTGCTGTAGCTCATGGGAGGCCGAACCAAGCTACGCCGTTCCTTCAAATCCAACTATTGACTATTGTCTGATTGCTAATAACCATGCATTCTCCGGCGGCGGGATTTTTTGCATGGACGAATCTGAGGCCCAGATTACAAACAATACGATAGTTGATAACTCAGCATTTATTGACGGTGGTGCCGTTTACGTCGAATCAGCCTCCCCAACGATTACTAACAATGTCATCGCTCATAATTCTGCGTTGGACTCCGGGGGCATCCTGACCTGGTACGGAACTCCTTCGATTATAAACAATACTATCGTTCACAACAGGCCAAATGCGCTGTATCTGGGACCGACGCCCTGGACCTGGGGACCGGGTAGCAGCCCGCCCGTTTTGAATAATATCATCTGGGAGAACGAAATATATGTATCGCCGTCCGTCTTGTCCGATGATTATGATATTCGCTACAATAATATTCAAGGCGGTTGTGAAATAGAAGGTTATAAATATGAAGAGGGAGACGGTAACATCGATATCGACCCCTGCTTTGCAGACCCTAACAACAGGGACTACCATCTCAAATCAGAAGCCGGCCGATGGGAGCCTAACACCGAAACCTGGGTCATGGATGATGTAACGAGTCCCTGTATTGATGCAGGCCAGCCAGGCACTTCAATTGATTTTAGACAAGAGCCATCGCCCAACGGGGACATAATTAATATGGGCGCTTATGGCGGCACCGACCAGGCAAGCAAAAGTCCCGAAAAACAAACACAATCGCCTGACTCGGAGACCATCCTAAATCTCAAAATCTAAACAATCTCTAATCTCCAAATCCTAATGTACTCCCTTGGGGACACCTTACGGTGAAAACCCTGTTGTTTTTGATTTTGAACATTCGGTCATTCGAATTTGTCGTAGGATTTAGGATTTATTGTGCCCGCGACGGCTAAAGCACGTTAGAGGCCCGAAAGGAAAAACCTCTAAAGGGCTAAATTGGGGGCTGTTAATAGTAATACTTGAATTCTATATCCACATCCCAGACATCGGGCAGGCCTTCCTTTTTGGTCAGTTTGACGCGGTTGCACTGCAAGTTCGCCCAGCGAAGTTGAATCATCGAAAGAAATTCGGCAAATTTGACTATATCTATCTGCTTTAGACTTACGTTGGCACTCTGGTTTTTCTGGCCGCTGATGGTTTGGAGTATTCCTGAATTGAGCTTGTATTTACTCGGCGGTATCCCGCAGGTACGAGCAACCGTGTTAACTGCACCGGCGTAGGTAAATTCAGCACTGACGTCATTCGAATCGGCAAACTCTCGCCGGTCAGGGTCAAGAGTTAAAATCTCCATCATTGTCGCTTCGGCTTTCCTATACTGGGCCTGCTGGTCTCTCACGCTTTTTTCTGCGGCAGGTAAGTATATCGCCCGGACTAATAACGGCCAAAGGCTGACTATAACAGGAACGACTATATAATATAAAATCGGATTCTTGTATATGTCTTTCATAAAGCGTTTTCCTTGATTATTTCTTCGGCTCAACTGTTATGCTGAAACTGTCGCTCTGGCCTTTTAAATCGTAGGCCTCTCTCAAAATCTCCAGGTCGTTATCCCTGACCGCTTTGAACAATTTTTGCGTGTTTGGCCGACTGGAGGTCTCTCCTGTTATAATAATGTCCCTGGCTGTGATGGAGATGGACTTTATATTTAAGTCCGTCTGGTCGGCACATTTGTTAAACGCCGCCAGCACCAGCGTCAGCTTGGATGATATAGATTTTTCACCTTTAATAGTTATCAGGCCATCCTTTGCGGCTGTGATTCGCCTTAATTCCCTTCCGAGCTCTCTTACGGCACCGGTTTCGTCCTGCACCTTCTGACCTAACATTACTGCCGAGTAGTCTTTTGCAAATTTAGCTCTTAATGCGCTTCGATACTTGTTTATTGTGAATAGTTGTGTTTGAAAATACAGGCCTACGAATATTAAAAGACCTGTAACGGATATCGCTGCGAACTTCAGCGCCTTTTGCGTTTTAATTTTTTTGCCCTGAAAGGGGCTGAAATCGTCGCGGAAATTTACGTGATGTCCCTTTTCCAAATGAGCCAGAGCCGCCCCGTATGCGATTGCAAAATCAACAGGGTCGGCACAATCGGCTGGAATTTGCGATTCACCCACGCCCCTGCCGCAGGGGCGGGGTTCAGCTCCAGCGGTAAGCCAATCATCTCCATCGGTTTCGATGCTCAGCTTTTCTTTAAGCTGCTGATGGTCTATTGTCCCGGCAGAGTTGAAGACTTTAAGGCGGCTTATCGGCTCGCCGCCTCCAACCAGAGCGGTGGTTACAAGCACTTCTCTTGCGAGCAGTGCGCCTCTGTCCTGTGTCGGGCCGACAAGAAACGTTCGAGCCATGGATGCCTTCTGTGAGCCGCCACCGGTGGACACGGGCGGTGCAATCAAATAACCGTTGCGGCCCGAAAGTATGCAAAACAAGGTCCCGGGCTGCTGCGATTCAGACGGGGATGCTTTGCGGCAAATAAATCTCGACAAACAATTAACATCCGGCTCTATGGTTACGGGGTCAAGATTATGCTGCTGCAAAGAAAGAAGGACCTCTGACAATATTTTCCGCTGTGCGGTAAAAACCGTTAGTTCTGAGCCGGCCTGGCCGGCTAAAGTTATTTCGAATGCTAATGTAACGTCGGTTATATCCGTCGCAAGTGCACCTTCTGTGTCAAACCTGACGGTCGCAGCGATTTGTTTCGGGTCATTAAACTCGCTGTGCACGCTGTGCTGCATAAACATTGCACAATCCAGAGCGACCACGACCTCGGAAAATTCCAATTTTCTCTCGGCACAGCCCCGGGCAATAAGCCCTGCTAATGCCTGCAGTTTTGCTTGCTCCTGCTCTTTAGCAGAAACGCTAAAACAGCCCAAAACCTTTCCGTGCGACCCTCGGGCCTCCAGACAAACCACCGTCGCCGTATCCTTGCTTATGTAAATTCCTAAGTAGTTCTGAGATTCCACTACCAGCAAACTCCTGAATAGTTGTTAGTACTTAGCCGTTGATTACGGCAATTCGTTGGACTTTTTCTCCATCTTTAGTTATCGCTATCATGGACGATGCCTTTGCCACTCCGCTTACAGCAGTTACTTTTATAGTGAAAAACCTGCTGACCGTTGTGATATAATTTTCGCATTTACCGATTGAATCAGAATACCTGAACAGGGCTGTCTTCAAGTCCTGTATATTGGCAAAAGGCTCTATGCGCCTTCGTTGAACGATTTCTTCAGCGATTTTGACTTCGTCGCCGCCGAAAATAAAGGCCGCCTCCAATACATGCCGGGGGGCTGTATTTATATTAACCTGCGTCGAACCCCACATTCCCATATATTTCAAAGCTGATTCATTTCTTCCCGGGCTGGCTATAGTTGGTCTCGCAAGGGATTCGGTATCAATCAGCGAACTGTGAAACATCTCTGCGAAATGTGTGGTCTGCTCGGAAATCTGCTCATCAACTGGTACAATTTTTCTGGTTATCCGTACTCGGGGAGTTGTGCTTTTGCCGCTTGTGCCGCTGGTTGTTGGTATCGGCGTTCTTACAGCTCTGTTTATCGGCTTAAATTCAACTGAGAACAGTTTTATTTTGCCAATTTCATTTAGCTCGATTTTAAGTGTGTCAATCTGTTCGGCGTTGAGCCCTGTCATTTCACAGAAAGTTTCGAATCCTGCCTCGGCCTCGCGTTTTACTTTCCCGTCGTCCAGCAGGGCCCAGCCAAGCGGGTATTTTGCATTCTCGTCTTCAATCTCAATTCGAACTTTGGCGGAGCCGACCTCGAACTCAACCGGCTCGGTTACAAAAGGCCAGGGCGGACCGTACGGTCC
The DNA here is from genome assembly GCA_049287505.1 of Sedimentisphaerales bacterium. Classification (GTDB taxonomy): domain Bacteria; phylum Planctomycetota; class Phycisphaerae; order Sedimentisphaerales; family Anaerobacaceae; genus NIOZ-UU13. The sequence continues at coordinate 22,282 of JBAQFY010000251.1, forward strand.
CGGAATCGTCAGAGAGTCATAGCTGTCAAAACCGGCAATCCCGAGCTCATCGGAGCCGATGTCATTAACATTATCAATATTACTGAGCTTATCAATATTACCAATATCAACCATACCCTTGAAGCTCCGCCGTAAGGCGTCCTGTGGACTGCGGCCATCAAGCGTTGTAGGCTGAGATTCGAGGCTCCACTGCTCCAAAATTTTCTGATACTCTGCCTCGCTAAGGCAAAATAAATCGGAAAAATCCGGCTCATTCGGTCGGCTAATCAATTGCGGGTCAATATCCTCCAATGTGGCAAGGGCGTACTTTACCGCTGAGTCGCAGCCATAGCGAGCGCTGCTGTAATCTATAATATACTGGTCGCGGTGGCGCTGGGCCGCAACACGAGTGCTTAAAGTATAACCCAGCGTCGAGAGCACAACCAGCAGCACCAGCGTTACCAGCAGCACAAAGCCTGGGCGGTTTCTCCGCAGTCCACAGGATGCCTTGCGGTAGATGCCTTGCGGCAGAGCACTATTCCGTTCTTTTAGACTTTTGTTCATCGCTTGACTTCTTTGGTTTTCTTTGGGGCGTCTGCGGGTAATTTCCCACCAGTGGAAAAGGGCACACTGGCCTGCTCTTTTTCTCCATCTTCGGCAGATATTATGTTCTCGAATGAGAATCCGATTTTTCTGGTCCTGTCGATAGCTATAGTTCGCGTGATTTTTTCTTCGTCCGGCACGTCCAGCGTACCATCCACTTTCTTAAAAGGCTCAGCGAAAGAAATAGCAACCTCAATACCGGGAGGCGGTGAGCCGGCCGGCCATCTATCCAGAGAAGTTTTGCCCCGCGGGACCGTTATCTGAAAAAAAGTAATACCGGTGCAAATCGGCACAAAAAGCTCTCTCTTCCAATCTTCTTTGTTCTTATCGAGCAGTTTATCTTCCAGCTCGATACCACTATGGCTTCGGTATAGGACCAGGCCGCCAATGTTACTTTCATAGTCGTAGTTGCTCTGCCAAACAATTTTTTCTAATGTCTGTTCATTATCCCGGCTGTCGGAGGTGGTTCTTGTAATAGTGAGCCTGGCGGTGTGGAAACCGTTTTTGAATTTGTTCTCAACAGTGATTTTCGTACGTGAGTCGGTCGAAATTATTCCGTCGAGGTCCTCGGCGATGAGCTGCAGAACCTCAGAAGGCAGTCGCAAGCTGTCAAGCTTGCGCGTAACCGCAGCAGCCGAACGTTCAGCGCGGCTATAAATATTAAGCACAGCGACCAAAACCATCGCGCCTATTATCAGGGCCGTAAGCACCTCAGCTAACGAAAAACCCAACGGCGCTCTAAGTGTGCCGAAAGCTTTTTTCATATTATGTTTAGCCCCGCTTAGCTTCATCGCAATCAAAACTCCTATCGCTGTCGATTCTTTAATAATTTCCAAACCTCGGAGACATCCATTCCTTCGAGCTCTCCGTATGTCAAGCCTGTCTGTGGGTCTATATCATCCTGCCTGGCCTCTGGTCTGCCTTGCTTACCTCCTCTGCCCGTTAGCCTTGTCAGCTCAGCTTCGGACTTCACCTGCAGGCTCTTGTCATCTGGACTCGGATTGCCACCATTGCGCATATAAATATCAAGATTCATCCTGATGAAAAGGCCGTCTTTAGTTGTTAACATACCATTATCGAGCCACCTCTCGATAGTCTGGACATCGACACCGGCATACTTGGCAGCTTCATCGATTGTTCCGATGAGCTCAGCGGTCAACTGCCCTTCTTCTCCCTCGCGAGTCATAACTTCAAGCAGCTGCTCTTTTGTTAAGCCGGTCAGCCAGTGTGTTAGTTCAACCTTCTGCTCCTGTCCTTCTGTATCCCTGTATTCAGCCGAGCATACACCCCTGACCCACATTCGCGAGGTTATTGGCTCGTAAAACGTTTCGACAACAGTTTGCCAGGTAATCTCGGGATACTTATTACTTTGGCCGTACTCAACGTTCTCTTTGACAGAAGGCGAAGCAAGCAGCTTTTCCATATTCTCGCGGGCCACCTCAAAGGCTTGTATCCGCAGGGCTGAATCCGCCGCCGAGGCCACACAGCGATTTATGACAACCAGCACGCTTGAGCTGATAAGCGCAAGTATAGCCAAAGCGGTTAAAACCTCCACCAGACTAAATGCTCGTTTGGCTGCTATTTTTTTAGCTGGTAGGGTGGGGCTTTCGTCCTTCGCAGTAGCTCTGCTACGGAGAATGGATGCCCCACCGAAATGATGCGGATAGGTTCTGTTTGGTGGGCTAAAGTCCACCCTACTCACTATTTTTTTAGAACGGCACATCATCTTGAGTTTTCGGCCACAAAAGTTCAACATCTCCTTGCTCTAATGTAATCATCCTGTTGAGCCGGCTTACAACAATCGAATATGGTCGCTCTTTTTCATCGAGCAGGACGATTTTCCCGCCGTATGCCCAGCCTGAATGACCTGCCCTGAACTTCGCTCTGTCCTCACTGGTGAATTCTCCGTCATCGAACCGGACATAAACTACTCGGCAGTTAGCGCTAAAGCTGTCCTCGACAATAACCTCCTCTTCCAGAACCTGCGAGAGGTCAGGCGTAGTAATCTGGCGAAGCATATATCTCTGCTCTGGTATATCAATAATAACCTCATATCTTCTATCACTCTCGGCTGCGGCGCTGGCGGCCATTTGCATTGTCGAGACAAGCTCTTGCACCTGAGCCCTGAATGTATTCTTTCTGAGCAATCCGAAAAGATTCATCTGTGCCAAAAGCACAAACATCGAAACCACCAAAAGCACCACCACCAGTTCGGTCATTGTAAAACCGCATGTGCGTGAACGAGTGGATGGTTGGACGGGTGGACGGGTGGATACGTCGGCGCATTTACTCATATCCGCATCAGTATGCATCTGTGCTGAGTAAGTCATCATCAGTGCCCTCTTCGCCGTCGGGACCACAACTCCTGATCGCAAACTGCTTGCCGCTCTCCGGATAAAGTTCATAAATAAAATCGTGTCCCCAGCCGTCCTTGGGAATTTCAGTAGTCTCCAGATAACCACCGGGCTCCCAGGTTTCAACATCACTGGGCTGCTCAATAAGGTCTATAAGACCTTTATCTTCGCTTGGGTATCGGCCGGTATCCATCTTGAACTGATTAACCGCGGCTGCAAGGGCCTTCAGGTTGGCCTTGGTCGTCGTTATACGGGCCTGGTCTATTTTTGTCGCTACCTTAGTAACTACTAAAGTAGCGAGCAAGCCGATGATAATCAGCATGGCCATAAGCTCGATCATCGTGAAACCATTTCTTGTCTTTCTCTTTTTTGTTTTTTTATTTGTCATATTAAACTCCCATACTAATTACCTAAGCAATATGAATCGGTTAAAATTTTCCTGCCGAAACTTCCAAAATCGGCAATATTGTCGCATAAGCGATTACGCCTACTATGGTAGCCATAATAATTATAATAAGCGGCTCAACCGCAGCACCCAGTCTTTCAATAACTATATCGGTTGATGCCTCGAGATTGTCGCTGATATTTTTCAGCATCTTTTCCAATTCGCCGCTTTTTTCGCCGACGGCGACCATGTGGGCAATAGCAGGGTCGATAACACCGCTGTCACGCAAAGGCGTTGCAATATCAGCACCTGCGAGAATCCTCTCTCGCGATTGCTGAATAGCCCTTTTCATAAGGCTGTTGCCGGTAACCTCTGCCACAACCCGAAGAGATTCCGCCATCGCAAGTCCTGAACCGAGAAGGGTCGAAAGCGTAGAAGCAAAGCGCGCGACAACACGCTGTTTTATCAAAGGGCCGAACAACGGCAAAGACAACAGAAACTTGTCACGCAAATAAGCACCACGGTCGGTTTTCAGAAACCATCTAAGGCCCCAGACAATCCCCACAATTGCTGCTATAACCACCAACAGCCACCAGCTGGTCAACACATAACCCACATTCATCAATCGCTTGGTAATCCAGGGCAATTCCTGCCCCGACCTTGCAATCTCTGCACCTATCTTGGGAATGACACTCGTTGTCAGAACCAAAATCGCAGCGATGCAAAAGAAAATCAGAAAGACCGGATATACCATTGCCGTGGTTACTTTCGCCTCGACTCGCCGGCGTTTCTCCATAAAGCCGGCAATCGTCGAAAGACTCAGCCCTAATGAGCCGGTAACCTCGCCTACACGAACCATGCTCACATATATCACATCAAAATAATCGCTGTAATCTTTCAGGGCATCGGTGAATGACTCGCCGGTAACGACACGGTCGCGAATATCAATAATAGCGTTTCGAAACTGCACATCGGACACCTGGAGTGTGAGCACCGAAAGCGCCTCGGTCAGCTTAATCCCCGAATTAAGCAGCGTGGACATCTGCTTGGTAAAGTCGATTATCTGGGTCTTGCTGCGTTTAGCGAAGATTGAAAACAATGCGGCTTTACTTTCGGCCCTGGACCTGACCTGCGTAATTGACGAAGGGTGGATACTACGCACCCTAAGCTGTTTTCGCGCAGAATAGGGGCTTTCAGCCGTAATTGAGCCTTTGACTTTTTTCCCGCTTGCTGCTATCGCTGTATAATGGTATCTGGGCATAAATAAAACTAAAAAATAAAAGCTAAAAAACCATCAACTAACAAAAACCAAAATTCGAATATCGAAATTCTAAACAATATCAAAATCCTAATTTCAAATGTTCTCCGCAGTCCTAAGGACTCCTTCCGGAGGACACCTTACGGTGAAAACATTATTTCCACCTGTGGCGGATTTTGAACCTTGTATTTTGGTCATTTGAGTTTGTTTCGGATTTCGTATTTAATTTTTCGTATTACACTATGGTTTTACATTTTTAACTTTGCGTGTTATGCTTTACATTACGTCGGCCTGTGTTACTCTCAAGACTTCAGAGATAGTAGTTATCCCGGCCAGGACCTTCCGGGCTCCGTCCATTCGCAGGGTCTGCAGGCCTGCGTCAAGGGCAAACTTCTTTATTGTACCGGCACTTTCTCTTTTGTATATCAGGTTCCGGATTTCTTCGTTAATTAACATCATTTCATAGGTACCTGTTCGCCCGCGATAACCGGTCTGAAAACATTTATCACAGCCTTTGCCGACGAAGAATTGAGCGCCGTTTGTAAGCGCCTCAGCTCCCAGGCCAAGCTCTCTTAGTTCATGGAGCGAAGGTTCGGCAACCTTTCTGCAATCCGGGCAGACCTTTCGCACCAATCGCTGAGCTATTATGGCAATCAGCGAGGAGCTTACCAGATACGGCTCGACTCCCAAATCCAAAAGCCGGCTCACTGCTCCGGCAGAGTCGTTCGTGTGCAGCGTGCTGAAAACCAAATGGCCGGTAAGAGAAGATTGTATTGCCATACGGGCCGTCTCAATGTCCCGAACTTCCCCGACCATTATAACATCCGGGTCCTGACGCAGCACGTGCCGAAGTGAGGTCGCAAAAGTCATTCCCTTCTTGCTGGCAACCTGAATCTGACTGATTCCTTCGAGCTGATACTCAATCGGGTCTTCTATGGTTATAACATTTTTCTCCGCCGAGTTAATCCTGTTAAGGCAGGCGTAAAGGGTAGTGCTTTTACCGCTGCCGGTCGGCCCGGTTACAAAAATCACGCCGTGAGAGCGGACGAGAAGAGAATCGAATTTTTTCAAATCATCATTCCACAGGCCCAGCTCGTCTAATCCGAACAGGCCTGTGCTCTTGTCGAGCAATCGCAGGACGCTGCGTTCGCCGTAGCTGGTTGGAACGGTGCTGATACGCAAATCGACTTCCCGCTGGCCCAGCCGAACACTGCACCTGCCATCCTGCGGAAGCCGACGCTCGGCAATGTCCATTCCCGCCATAACCTTGATACGAGAGATAATCAATGGCAGAACATTTCTGTTCAAGCTCAGCGTGTCATACAAAATACCATCAATACGATAACGAATCTGAATCTTTGTCTCGTAAGGATGAACATGAATATCACTTGCCCTTAATTGCAAAGCGCGAAAAAGAATATCATTGACCAGCCTGATTACCGGCGGCCTATTCACCACATCGAGCAGGTCGTCCGATGTTGCAACCTCATCGATGAGCTGGTCGAGATTTTGCGAATCAAGCTCCTCGGCCACTTCTTCGATGACCGTCGTTTTCTGTTCGTAGGCGATATCTATTACTGAGGTAATGGCGGCGCGGGTGGATATTGCCGCGCTGACCGGCAGACCCATCATCTTCGAGACGTTATCCAGGGCATTCGCATCCAGCGGTTTGGACAAAACCACGGTAAGCTCACCGTTATCAGCTTCGGACTTTATCCCTATAAGAAAATGGTGCTGAGCGTACGTCGCAGGGACAGCCTCTATGAATTCGGGGGGCACGGCCTTTGCCGGTATTTCCGAAATATATTTCCAGCCGAGCGCTTCAGCAAAAAGCTTCAATACCACATCTTCAGTGAAGTACGGGCAGTTAAGCAGAGCTTCATCAAGCCGCCCCTGGCCGCTGTTTTCTTCGAGAAATTTGGTCAATTGCTCGACGTCAACAAGACCGGTCCGCTTAGCAGTTTGTATAAGTAGGTTTTTCATTGCTATTGTGCATCAAGTACTTTAGACGGTTTCATCACTTTTGGCTTTATACCCGGCCAGTCATGATACTCTTGAAATTCTATTTCGTGTTTTTCAAACGATTCCCTGTTTCTATTGGATATCCGTTCCAAATCAACCTGAGCAAGACCTGTCTCTGTAGGCCTTATAATCTCGGCCTTGACAAACACATACAGGTTTCTTTGTATGTCGCTGTTGCTTGTGCTTCTAAACAATCCGCCCACGAGAGGGATATCGCCGAGCAGCGGGACTTTTGTTCCGCCCTTACTCTGGTTAAGTTTCAGCATGCCCCCCAAAATTATAGTGCTGCGGTCGGGGACGGTAACAGTCGTACTGATATTACTTTCCGTGGTATCCGGTGGTTTCTCTCCTGTGATGGTTCCAAAATCTGACCTTTCCAGGCTAATATCAAGGCGAAGGAAATCGCCTCGGCTGATATGGGGTGTAATTTCAAGGGTTATGCCCGCCTCATATCCCTGATAATCGAGCGATGTCTGCACAGTACCTGCCGTTGCACCCTGAATAATAGTGCCAGTTTGCTTTGTAACGTATGTAGTATCTCCCGTCCTTATCGTGCCGGGTTCATTGTCGTTAACAAGGATTTTGGGTTTTGCCAAAATCCTGCCGTAATCCTTCTGCTGCATAGCAGTCAACAAAAAGTTAATGTGTTTGTCGCCATAAAATCCGGTTCCGGAACCGCTGCTGGACTGAAAATCCATAAAGCGGTTTCTACCGCTGTTTAAAAGCGATGCGACTAAATTGGTTCCTTCAGCACCCGGTATAAGGGCACTGGTCAGACCGGATGTGCTGACCAAATCCGGAAAGCTTGAGATTAAATTAAGGTCGTAATCAAAGGCATCGGTCTTTGATATCTGAACAAGCGTTACATCTATAAGGACCTGAGACCTTCTCTGGTCTAATTTTTCTATCAGGCTCGCTATCCAATCCTGGTTCTTTTTGCTCGCATAAACAATCAGTGAAAAAGTGTTCGGGTCAGGAACTATAGTTACTTGTTCCTCCTGCTTTTTTATGACCTCTTGAATCTTGCCTTCTTTGTCCAGAACAGTCTCTTGAACGAGTGGCTCCAGAATCGTTGCCAAATATTCCGGCGACTGGTTTTCGAGCTGGTAAACCTTATAAGGTATCTCCTCTACGTCCGTTTCGCTGTCCACGTAGCTGAGAATTGAAGCTATCTGGACGTGCTGCTCAGCGGTTGCATTTACCAGAAGCGAATTCGTCGGCTCAACTACCACCACCTGCGGCTCCCCCACCAAGCTCTCGGTTGCTTCAGCGGTTGTTTGGGTCATTGCTGTAGGTGGGGTGCCGGTCGTTGGGGTCCTCGTCGTTGGCGTTGTGGGCCTGGCACCACCGGTAATTCTTGATGTTGAGGAATAAGGATAAGACGATGTCGGGATGATTGTAATTATACCAAGCTCCCCGAGTTTCTTTTTTGCCTCCTCGGCGTCAACATATTTGATTTTATATAATCTAAGGGACCGCAGGTCCTGCTGTGCCACATCAATCGTATCGATTAACTCTTCGACAGCATCCAATTGCTCGGTAAGGCCTATCATCAAAACGCGGTTTGTTCTTTCGTCGGCATCGAGATATACGGTGGGTTTGGCCGGCTCAGCCGGTGCCGCAGTCGGTACGGATGCTCTTCGGGCGCGGGCTTGAGCTTCCAGGCGAAGTCGGAGCTGATATTGGGCCGTGGTTTCATTCGGCCTGCGCGCGCTTGTGGTTGGCGGCGGTGCCGGCGCTTCGGCAATGGTAATGGATATAGTTCCTAATTGCTCGGCAAGCGTCTGGATTTTGGGAGTAAGAGTCTGTGCCATCGTGTACCGTAACTGCCTGAACCTGAACTTTCGCGGCTTTCCCGGCTTATCCACCATATCCAGAAGTGCCTCTATACGCGGCATACGGTAAGCGTATCCGGTAACAATAAGTGTTTGGTTTTCGGGAATCGGTCTGACGTCGATGGCAGGACTCATCGCATCCAGAAGATTCTTTGCACTGGTTGTATCTATATATTGCAGCTTAAAGACAGAGGTTATAACTGCATCCCCAATCTCGATATCCCGCGCGTCAGGATATAAATCAGGGTCAATATTTTGCGCTTCTGTCGCGGGAACTATTGTTACCAGATCCTCCCTGCGAGTCATCGCAAAACCATGGAACTGCATCACAGATTCAAGCAGAGGATACAGCTCCTTTAACGTGATAGGTCCGCGAAGCCTGCCGTGACGCCTGAGTGTAATATCGCCTTTGACCTTGGTTGGGTCGTACAGGTAGTTCAGATGTAAATGCTCACCTATAAAGCCCAAAAATTCCGTTATGGAAAGAGTTTCCGGCAAGCTCAGTTGAAGAATATCTTCACCGTTGGGAACCGTCTTAGGCTCATACGACCGGACAGCAGCAGGCGGTTCACCCCGCCCATCCGATGGGCGGGGTTCAGGTGCCTTTTGCTCCGGCACCTTTTGCTCTTGCTCCGGCACCGCTTGCTCTTGCTCCAGTACCGCTGCAAAGCTGTTTGGCTGGATTCTTGCTTCGCTTTTTGCCGCAAAAGGGATTCCCATTACGTCCGGCCTGGCTAATTCAAAAGCCTTCCACTTACTTAGAGCATTCGGCTCGCTCTGTGTTATACGCTCACTTAAATCCGACAATTCCCTTAAAGTGCAAAGGACTTTGTCCAGTAGGTTGACCGGTGCGATAACAACTACAGCATTATTATGGACATCTATAATTGCCCTAACTTTGGCATTTACGGCGGGTGGGTTAAAAAAGCTCCCGATAGATATATTACCGACCTTTGCCGCGACCTGTTCATTGGATGGGACTTTCTTAGCCGCTGCCGTGCCGAATGCCGTCCTTACCGCAAATTGCCCCTGGCAATCAACAAGATTCAAAATAGACATCGCTTTGATCAGCTCGTCCGGCTTGGCCGTCACCAAAAGCGCGGCAGAACCGGGTATGTGCGAAACCGTGCCTATCCCCACCTCGGTAAGATACCTCTTGCCCTGCTCAACGGATATATATTTCAATGGAAAAACCCTGAATGGGGGCTCAGAAGTGTCCTGCTGAGCAGCAAAAAGACAATTGCTGAATAACAACGAGGTTACTAATACAATAAAAAATCTGCCAATGCCCCCGCAAGAAAGTCGCTCTTTAGCCATTATTAATCACCCCTTAATCCGATAAATTAAATAATATACAAAATGGCTTTCACGCTTACCGGACGTACCGGCTTAAAACCACCAACATAAGCCCTTTTCTTGGCCCAGCACCCATTTTTCACGAAAAATTGGTGCTGTAAGTATCTAATCAGACACAGAAAAAGGCTAAAAGTTCCCCCTTTTTCAGGTAAAAAATCGCCAATCAGCTCACCCAAAACGGCGGGCATCTTGACCTTCAATGCCACCCTGATAACCTGATAAAACTGATTCCCTGATATTTCCCCCTCACTCATTCAGCTTAGGCCCGCACCCAAGGTTTCTATAAGTCTGCTCCCCCGAAATGGCAATCTTGCAAAATGCCCCCCTAAGCAGGTGTCTAATCATCCACTCGCCCCTGTGCGTGAACTCGTTTCTAATTATCTTTATTTTCTTTCGGAAGGAAGAGATTCTACTCCTCCGGCGCCTCCAAAACCTTTTTTAACTCTCTACCTAAAATAGTCAGCCTTTCCGCCTCTTCGGCGCTTAAACGCGAAGATTTGGAAGATTTGTATTCGGAAATTATTTTTTCCATCAAAGCGGCCTTTTCCTTGGCACTGGGTCCTGAACCGGCCTTGTCGGACTTAAAACTTATCAGTACCTCTCTTAGCCTCTCGGCGAGGTCATTCAACTCCCCGTGTTCTTCTTTACTCAAAGGCGGCTGTGGAGTTTCGCCTTCCGCCTCTTCAATTCCGGTATCAGTTATTTCTAAAGCCTCTGATGTAGATTTGGAACTGTCCGCGTCTCGTGTTCGGCTGGAAACACTTGTCGGGCCGGAAACACCGGTTCGGCTGGAAACGCCTGTTTGGCTGGAAGCAGTATCCCTTGCGGGAGAAGCACCAGAGGCTCCTTCAAGAAGGCTTATTTCCGGGTTCAGCTCGGCTTTTTGCTCGAAAGTGCCTTTACTGTCTTTAAAAACAACAAGACCGTCCTTTACCTGCTCAATAAGAAAATGGCCCACCTCACCGGACTGCCTGACCCAGTATAATCCTTTGCCCGGCTCGTCAATCAGGGCCATCGACAATTCTGGGCGGTCCTTATAATAGCTGGTGCCGATAACCTTAAATTTTGGCGGAACAGCCGGTCCACGCGTAATACTGGCAGTACGGCCTGTCGCAGTTCTTGGCTGTTTCGTATCGGGTGGTGGATTCAGATACAAGGCAAAGGCCCCAGCCTGCTGTACAAGTGGCGATACCTGGTCCTGGCCTGTCTTTGATTTATTACCCATAGTTTTGTTGAAGTTCTCTATCACACCGGGAGAGCTCAATAATTCCTCGATGGGTTCATCACTACTGCGGATACCAAAAACCACAGGAAAAACAAAAAAAACCAGGAAAATGAACGCCAAAACAGCCGCCACAATACTTGTTATTCGCAATGTTTTTATCATATCGGTCTCTAAAGTACCCCTGCTTCCGCAAGGGTAAGCTTGTCCCCGCGAGAGCGGGGATAAATCGCTTGTGTTTTGCTCTTATAACCTTTTTTATTTGACAGGAGCCGGGGGCTTTAGTTCCTTCCAATGAACGATTTTTTTCCGAAAAGTGCTCTCATTTCCTGCGTAGTCGCCGCTGTGCTCAGGCGTATGGCAATCAATGCAGGCAGACTTCGGCTCAGTGAGCTTAGCTTTCCCCGCTGTCATGATATGTTCCGAGCCCGGCCCATGACAATTCTCACAGCCTACATTTTTCAAATGACTTGTTTTATGCTCCGAAACAAACCCGCTTTCGTATTTCATACCAACAACATGGCAAATAACACACTCAGGGTCGAATTGTGAGCCGACCCGCTCAAGTGTCGCATAAGCATGGGCGTGGACATTACGGCTCCACTTTTCATATTCGTATTCGTGGCAAACCTTACAGGATTCAGAACCGACATATTCCAAACCATCCGACAGAGTAAAACGCGGATATTTCTCCAAAAGATTCCTCTCCCTGACAAGCTGTTGATAATCTTTGTACAACTGAACGAGAGAGGCCTCCTGCTCCAAATCTTCTCCAACCGGTACAGAGAAAAAACTCAAATTCGGATTATCTTTATCCCTAACTGCTTCTTTTATTTGCAATCCACATATATATCTGCCGAAGCGGCCCACCGAGAAAACCAGAGGCCTTTTATTTGGGTCGCCGGCTACCATTGGCTCATCAGATTCGGCTGGACAGATAATACAATCTACCAGAGGTATCCTCTCAGCAATAAAATCAATAATGGCATCATCACAATGGTTCAGGATAAGAATATTGACCCTGTGGGTCCTGTCCGGTGGCCAGACGGGATTGAGGTTGGATTTACTGCGACTCGGTGCCGGACTAACAGCGGAGCCGGGCGTAAAAAGCTGTCCAATTTGCTCCATCGGTAACGATTTTGCATCAAAAGCCGCAATAGTTACGACTAAAGTTTCACCTTTGAGTGACAGGCTTTTCGTAAATTTCGCAGGAACGTTCACATCAGATGAGCGGTGAGGGCTGATGACATTGAAAGCCGAGCCAATATCATCTAACAGTCCAACATTATTGCCTATTTCGATATCTTTTTCACTCAGACTGACTAAATCGTAATCGAGCAGTTTGAAAGCCTGGAGGATTATATTGAACTTGATTAGGTCTTGCTCGCCGTCTCTTTTCACAAGCGAGCCTGTATCGACAATCAATCTTTTGTCTTTGGGCACACGGCTGAACACTGCCGCTCGTCTGTCAAGCCCCCCAAGCTGTCCGCCGATACAGCCACAGGGCTTCAGCTCTCCAAGCACGTTACCGGTAAAAAAGACCGTGAGCGTATTTGCCGTAAGGCATCCTGCGGAGGTTTTATGAAGTGACTCTGCCGACGGTTCGGTCGTTACATCCGGCACGCACGAGGCGCAAAGCGCCAGCACACAAATGCCCGCCGTGGCTCGCTTGGCGGAGCCAAGTCGCGACAGGCAGCTCACTAATCGCGTGATATACAGGTTAGTTTTCACTCCACCCCCAAAAGCACCAGGATAAGTTAATTGGTGAGCGGTTAATTGGCCACTCACTACTCACTAGTTATTTCCTCGCGTAAAACCCGCGACAGACAACGCTCAGCTCCTCCCCGCCTTTTATCTTCACAACAAACACATCCGAGAACCTCACGTTATCCTCGGCGGGCGGCGGGGTTATTTCCAGCTCAAACTGATAACCGTTGCGAATTGTCTCGCGGCTAAGAACTTTAACCGTGTTATCTTTCGATGAAACCGATTCAATCTCAAAATTACCGCCATAATTGTTGAGCACCGTGACTTTCCTTATTATCGGCTTTTGCGGTTCAGCGTTAAATGAGATAATCAACGGCGGATTAATTGTAAATTTGGGCAGTACGTCAAAGAGAATTTCGGCCGTCTTCTCCTCCATATGAGTCAGGTTAATGTTGATATGTCCTTTGAGATTATCTTTCAGTTTCTCCATATCGACCTTCGGGTCGAGAATAAATTTTGTTGCTTCCACCGAACTATCCACGTCAGCAGTTATGCAATCGGCAGTCGATTTGAACCCGGTTATCGTAAACGGCTGATTATCAAGACTGCTAATTACAATCTTCGGACAGCCGGCATTTTCCTCACCAAGGAAGAGCTTCAATCTCTTTGGCTCAATTGTAATTTTCGCCACAACTTCGGCTTTAAGGGTCAGAGCAATCTTCGGGTTTGTCTTATCGTTGCTCTTGACGTACAAAATTTTCCTGTCTAAGCCGGGGCGGCTACCTTCATACTCTGCTTTCAAGACTCCGCTTTCGCCCGGTGCATATTCGGTCTTATCCAGCTTGGTAACGACGCCGCAGCATCTCTCGACGTCTGCGATTTCCAACAAGCCCTCTCCGGTGTTTGTAAACTTAAACTCAGCAACTTTCTTCCCTGCCCCCAGGCCGATTTGGCCAAAATCGTAAACTATGTTTTCAAACGTAATTTTTGGCGCGCCTTTATCGAGTCTGGCGGGTGCAGCTTCAGCTTTCTCCGGTGGAACAGCCACCGCTGTCTCAGGTGCCCCTGCCGTTTTGCTTCGCGAAAGCGAAGCAGCAGGGGTGGGCTTTTCAGCCGTCGTGGCCTGCTCCTGACAGCCGAACTGCAGAAGCAATACACAACCGACAGCAAGAATCAATAAAATAAAGCAATTTTGTCTCATATTCCCTATCTCCACATCAGGTTATGATATAACTCGGTTGATTAATGACCCCCTACATCTTACTATATTCTACCAAAAAGACCATCCTAAATCAAGAAAATTCCAAGGCGTTTGCAGGTTCTCGTCATTTCGCCTGTTTGCCGCCGATTTTAACTGCTGGCGTTCCGCTTTACAGCCGATATTTTAACTATTATTATAATAGTCATCATTATAGGAAGTAAAGTATGAATACTCAAGACCCCGAAATTTCAGTAGTTGTGCCATTGTTGAATGAGCAGGATAATATCGGCCCGCTTTATGAGCAAATCACCCAAACATTAACGGACTTATATGACTACGAAATAATCTTCGTCGATGACGGCAGCAGTGACAACAGCTTCGATATATTATCTAAGCTGCAAAAGACCGACGCCGGAATCAGGGTCATCTGCTTTCGCAGGAACTTCGGTCAAACCGCGGCGCTTAGCGCCGGCTTTGTCCATGCACGAGGCAAAGTCATCGTTGCTATCGACGCCGACCTGCAAAACGACCCCGCGGATATACCCAAAATGATTGCCAGGCTCAACGAAGGATTTGACGTGGTAAGCGGCTGGAGAAAAAAAAGATACGATAACGCCATCACCAGACTGCTGCCTTCCAAAATCGCCAACTGGCTGATTTCAAGGATTACGGGCGTCAAGCTACACGACTACGGCTGCACCCTGAAAGCCTACCGAAGGGAGGTCCTGGAGGAGACAAAACTATACGGCGAAATGCACCGCTTCATCCCAGCCCTGGCGAGCTGGAGCGGAGCGCGAATCGCCGAAATGGCCGTCAACCATAGGCCTCGAACCGCCGGTAAAACAAAATATGGCCTGGGACGAACATTGAAAATAGTATTGGACCTTATCACCGTCAAGTTCCTCGGCTCTTTCTCCACAAAGCCAATCTATATCTTCGGTGGGCTGGGCCTGGCCAGCGGAATCGGGGCGCTTGCCTCTGGATGGGTTGTCATATATCAAAAAATCGTAAACAATTTCGCCATTAACAGAAATCCGTTACTCGTCCTGACGGCCCTGCTGATTACCACCACCATTCAATTTATTCTGA
Source organism: Sedimentisphaerales bacterium (assembly GCA_049287505.1). Taxonomy (GTDB): domain Bacteria; phylum Planctomycetota; class Phycisphaerae; order Sedimentisphaerales; family Anaerobacaceae; genus NIOZ-UU13. The sequence goes on from JBAQFY010000251.1 coordinate 37,293, forward strand.
TGGGCCTGCTTGCTGAGCTTCTGGTCCGAACTTACCACGAATCACAAAACCGCCCGACCTACGTCATAAAAGAAATTCTCGAATCTACCGGCAGAGACTCAGACCGCATTCAACCTTCGCAGTAGCTCTGCTACGGAGAATAAAAATGAGCAAACCCGCTCCAAAACACAGACGCCCAAGAAAACGAATAGAACCACATAAACACAAAGTAAGCCCCCCTGCCAAACAGCCGGGCGGCAAACCGTTTATACCTTTCATCATCATAGCGATTCTGGCGGTAATCCCCTTTTCTATGGGCAAGTATATGGAGTTCAACTCTCCGGACCCCTTCGACAGCGGAGCATACGTTTACTCGGCCAAACACATACTCGACGGCGCCAAAATCGGCGTAGAGGAAAAGCCAAGCGCTCAGATAGGAACACTGCTGATAAATATGTTAGGTGTCCGGCTGTGCGGCTTTAACGAAACAGGACCAAAGCTGTTGCAAACAATCCTGCAGGCAGGCGCTCTTGTGCTTATGTTTTTTGCAATGGTTAAACTATTCGGTATTCTGCCTGCCGCCGTGGGTGTAATTATCGCCTCAACATATCTTTCAGCCCCGCTTATCGCGAAATTCGGCAATGTCAAAGAGCAACACATGATTGCCTTTATGGTGCTGGGAATAAGCTGCTTGGTTCTATATCAGCTTGGCGGCAAATGGTGGCTTGCATGCTTGGCCGGGGCTTTTGTCGCCTGGGCGCCGCTGTTCAAAGAAACCGGCTTCTCCGTAATTGGTGCGGTCGGCTTATTTGTAATTGCTCAGCCGTTGCTCAAACACAGAAGCTGGAAAAAAACAGGAGCTGATATCTTATTACTGCTGGCAGGAGCGGCTCTTACTATTGGCCCAATATGTCTATACCTGGCCGTCGAAAAGGCACCGATGAACTATTTTCCGTATTCATCTCTGTGGAGGCCTGTTATCACATCGCTCCAGGGTTCTCAGGGCCACAGCGAGCATAAAACGGAAGAATCAAACCCCGATGTCAGCGCGGCTCGGACAACTCCTGCAAAGCAGGGGCTTTTGATGAAGTTCCTGCCGTCATACGTTCGCGATAGCTGGAAAATACTAAAGCCCGAACAAACAAAACAGGCAAAGCTCAGAGTGCTACGCTGGTATCGACTGTTGATACTGCCTATTGCCCTGGCTCTCGGATCAATCGTTATTAGAGTCATCATCCTCATTTCTAATCGAGTATCGCTTGTCCGCCGTAGCTTCAGCGAAGGCGGAAGTATCGAGCATCGCTCGTCCGCCGTAGCTTCAGCGAAGGCGGAAGCATCGAGAAGCTATGACCGATTTGTTTTGCTATTTGCCGTCTGGTGGTTTCTGGATATGGCGTTCGTCTGGATAAGCCCGCGTTCGTACGAGCAGTATTACCTGCCCTTGAACGCCTCGGCCGCAATGTTAGGTGGATACCTGATCGCAATTTATCACGATAAAGTAAAGAGCTCTGCTTATAAGAACAAATGGGTGATAACGGGACTTGTCGGTTTACTGCTGATGATAATTATGTCGTTGCATATATTCTTCGGTATCAAAGCAAGCCCACATACGGGCGTAAGATACAGGAATCCCGATATACGACGCGGGTATTTACAAAGAATGGGCGAAGCTTCAAGGCACAAAAAAGGAGATAGAGGGGCATGGGAAAACGTCGGTGAATACATACGAAAAAATTCCACTCCTAACGATAAAATATACGTCTGGGGCTGGGTACCGGGAATATATGTTGCGGCTCAGAGATTAAGCCCGACGCCGAAAGCATTCGAAGGGACAATGCATACGCTCGCACCAAAAGTGCTGTCGGAAAGGATCGATGAGATACTGGGTGCGTTTGAGAAAGAGCCGCCGAAGTTTATAGTTGACAGCCGCAAAGACCACTTTCCGTGGGACAGGCCGCCGCTCGAATTATGGCCTCAAACGCCGAAAGGGTTTCTGCCTGAAAATCGACAGGTTGTAAGCCAGTATGATGCGATGTATGCCAAAATACTCCGCGAAAAAATCGCCCCTGACGAGGCGCTTCGATTTGAGGCGATGAAACCGTTCAGAGAATTTGTTATGAAAAATTACAAAATTGCAGAACCAACGCGATACGGATTCACTCCGGATGGTCTGTTGGTACACGTGATGTTCGGCGAACATGTTGTCTTCAAACGAAAATAGAAGTGAAAAGTGCGGCTCGGTGTTAGCAAGAGTAACAAGGATGATGGATGAAGACCTCAAAAAACAGCAGGAACTATACGATAAAGGCTGGCGAAAGGAGCTCCAGGCCGGCAAAGAACAACGCGGCAACCTGCAAACGAATCTGGAATTCATCGCCAAAACCAATTTGCTCAAACCGAATGACAGGATTTTGGAAATAGGCTGTGGCATCGGCAGTGTAGTCTCTGAGCTGAGCAGGCAGGGATACGATATGACCGGCACGGATATATCGGGAGAAGCGATTGCTTACGGATTGAAAAAATACGGCGATATTAAACTTCAGGTACAGCCGGCGGAAATATTGCAGTTTGAAGATGGGAAATTCGATATTGTGTTGAGCTTTGATTTATTCGAGCATATTGCCCGGGTGGATAAACACATAAGTGAAGTCTGTCGCGTCCTTCGAGATGGTGGTTATTACCTCTTTCAGACGCCGAACAAATACAGCAGCGCAATTTTTGAAACGCTGTATCATAAATCTTTGAAGTGGCGGCGGACACATCCGTCATTGCATACGCCGGGGCAATTGAGACAGCGGCTGTCCGGCCAAGGGTTTGAAACGCAGTTTGTCAAAATGAATCCTGTCAACGAATTCACCCTGAGCAAGTTAAGGAAAAAATTAGGGCCGATAAGCGGTATCTTCAAATACATAAATTTTCGCCGACTGCCTCTTGCGCTGCAAACAAATTTATATGTTATCGCTCGAAAAATACCGAATAAATAACAGCTATTAGCAAAAGTAGGATGGGCTTTGTATGTGTTTAGCCAGGGAAAAACCATCCCCAAAGCCTTCGGCTTTGAGGCTGCCACCCAATAAAATTAATAAAGAATGTGTGGCAGCCTCAAGCGAGTCCTGAGCGAAGTCGAAGGACGAGCTTGGGGATGGCCATTTAAGCCAAACCCGGCTAAACACGTACTGGGCTTTAGCCCATCAATCCGCCTGGATATTTTTAGCAAAACAAGGTAATGAAAATACTAATGCTTAATTATGAGTTTCCTCCGATTGGGGGTGGAGCCGCTAACGCCCATCGGTGCCTCTTACAACAATACGCCGGCAGCAGCGATTTGAAGGTCGATGTCTTAACGTCAGCTCCAAAGCCGGGCTTCTTCAAAGAAAGCTTTGCAGACAATATCACTATTTACAAAGTCGGTCTCCACAAGAAGCAGCTGCATTTCTGGCGTAAGACAGAGGTAATCGAATGGCTCTTCAAAGCCAAATTCCACTACCGCAAGCTGCTGCGAGAAAATGATTATGATTTGGCTCACGCATTTTTCGGCTTCCCAACCGGCTGGCTCTGTTATCGAACCGCAAATAAATTGCCCTATATTATTTCACTGCGGGGTTCGGATGTGCCGGGAGAGCATGCAAGGCTAAAGCTTGATTATAAAATTCTTGGCCCGGTGTTTGGCGCGATTTGGAAAAAGGCTGCTATTCTCGTAGCACCCAGCCGGGGCTTAAAGAACCGTGCCCTGAAGTTTCTGCCGTCAGTAGCCGTTGAGGTTATTCCAAATGGCGTTGAATTGGAACGCTTTAGTCCTGCTGAAACCGCCCGAGAATCACAGATACTTAGACTTCTGACTGTCGGCCGACTGTCCGTTACTAAACGAGTGGAAATCCTGATAGATGCTATCGAGATTCTGCACATAGCAGGCTATAAAGTCCGTTTCACAATAGTCGGCGGCGGACAAATGCTGCAGAAACTAAAAAAAATTGTTTCGGAAAAGAGCTTTGGTAGCATTATCGAGTTCACAGGCAGAATCAACGCTGAGGATATGCCGCAGGTTTACCGGCAGAACGATATTTTCGTAAGTGCCAGTATGCAGGAAGGGATGAGCAACGCAATGCTCGAGGCGATGGCCTCCGGCCTGCCGATAATTACCACCCGCTGCGAGGGTGTGGAGGAATTAATAGACGAAAACGGCCTTGTCGTAGAATATCCAAACGCCGAGAATATTGCCGGAGCGGTAAGAAAAATAGCCGACGACCGGCAGGCTTACAAACAAATGTCCATCGCAGCAAGAAGCCAGTCCGAAAAGTTCAGTTGGAACTCTACTGCGCATCAGTATATTCTACTTTACAACAGGAACTACACAAAGAGAGCTGAGTTATGAAAATTGCATTTTCTGCACGGGGCTTGAGCATCCCATCCGGTGGTGTTCACCAGCTAATAAAATCCCTGGTCCCGGCTTTGGCCCGACAGCAGGGAGATGATGAGCTTTTCGTGCTTTATAATCAGGAAAAATTTCGGGGATTAGCTCCTAATTGTTCAGAAATCGTGATAAAAGGAAATAACAGAATATGGTGGGATTTTGTCCGCCTGCCGAAATTTTTGCGTAAGCTCAAAATTGACGCCGCTATCTTTCCCAAAAACATCATACCCTTCCTTATTAACTGCCCTTCCTACGTTATCATCCATGACCTGGCTTATTTTGCTCATCGATTGAATGCTTACCCCATCCTGGACACCATATATATGCGAAACCTAATCCCCCAATCAGCGCGAAAAGCCGCTGGCGTCTTTGCCGTCAGCGAAAATACTAAAAAAGATATTGTCCGATATACTAATTGCGACCCGAAAAAGATAACAGTCACTTACGAAGCAGCAGACAAAATCTATCATCATATAAACGATACCGCCACCTTGCAGCATGTAAGACAAAAATACAATCTCCCTGATAATTTTGTCATGTGTGTTGGTTCATTATCGCCTCGAAAAAATATCGTCAGACTTCTGAAAGCATTTTCTCGGATTTATCAAAAGATTCCACACAATTTGGTCCTGACTGGCTCAAAATCGTGGAAAGATTCCCCTGTTTACCACACTATGCAGCAGCTAAATCTTGGTAATAGAATCAACCAATTAGGTTATGTGGAGCCTGAGGATATGCCCGCTCTCTATAATTTAGCCGGTGCTTGTATTTACCCTTCGCTGTATGAAGGTTTTGGGCTGCCGGTTCTCGAGGCAATGCAATGCGGCTGTCCCGTGGTCGCTTCCAACTCCACCAGCGTACCAGAAGTGGCAGGTGACGCTGCTATCCTTGTCAACGTACTTGATACTCCAGCCATTGCAGAGGCCATCTATCGAATCTTAACTGATTGCAAATTGCGGGAGGAACTTGTATATTCAGGTTTCCAGCAGGCGAAAAAATTCTCCTGGGACCGATGTGCAAATACTATGCTGAAAATCATACGCCAATCAAATGTGGAGGCCTAACTGTGGGACCATCAGGCCTCAAACGACAACAGCAACGTTGTATGGTTTGGGCAATATTGATTTTAGGGACAATTATATGAAATTGTCAAAGCAAATTCTGCAGCAGTTGGATTCTAAGCTGGTGCTGAGAATCAACGAGACCTATCACAACTTGGAAAATATTTGTTATGACAAACGGCATGACGAAATACTGAAGTCTGAGCAGGTTTTCTGGAAAAATACGGCAAATAAATATCTCGTAAAAAAAGAGCCTATAGTCTGTCTTGATTATGGTACAGGGACCGGCTTTGTTCCTAAGATAATCGGCCCTTACCTAAAGAAAGAAGACTCTCTGGTTTGCTGTGACGTTTCTGCCGAAATGTTGAAAATATGTGAAGACAAGCTAAAGCAAATGTCTTTGATGTGTAAGTGTTCTTTTCACAGAATTGATGTAGGCCTAATACCGCTGCCTGATAATTCGGTAGATGTGATAACGGTCAATTCGGTTCTGCACCACATTTTTGATCTGAACTGTTTCGCGGCGGTATGTGAACGCCTCTTGAAGCCTTCGGGCATACTACTTGTAGCACACGAGCCAAACAAAGTCCCGAGATTGCCGTTTCGCAGCAGCGTTCTTCGCGCATTTGCCAGAGTTGTATTCCAACCCAAGGTCATCTTCTTCAAGATAGCCGAGAGGATACCGTTCATGGAAAGGTTTATGAGGTTTATACTCAACAAAGTCAGCGAAGGCTATCGCGAGCGCAATAGAATGCTCATCGAGATATCTCAACAACTAAGAAATGAAAATTTGCTGGATTTTGACCTTAGGGGTACTGAGATCCAACAGATAGTGGACTTCCACGCCCAAAGCGGTTTCGGCCTTCGAGAGCTTCTCGAAAGAGTATTCCGCAAATTTGAACTCGTCGAATCTGAAACGTACTGTCACTTAGGTTTCGTTACAAACAACCGGTTGGCTGGGATTATTGACAAGTACCTCAAAAGACACTCACCGGACGCTGGCAAGGAACTCAGGTTTATACTAAAGCGGATTTAGCCGATATCCATTGTTGCGGTTTCCGTCTCGAGCTAACTTTTTTATCTGTATGTTCTTGACTAATACTGATGGGCTGGTTATGAATTGACCGGGATAAGCATAGGAAGTATCAGGTGAACTATCAGGAGATATGACAAGAAGATAAACGACCATGGATGAAGGAAACACTACATTCTATGACCACTATAGCCGGGATAAGCCCACCGGATTCGGTAGGTGGTTGGCGGTCAGTGTGACGGAGCGAATTTTTGAGTTTGCGCAGATACGACAAGGATGTCGTGTGCTTGAAATAGGTCCCGGACGAGGTGTCTTCGCCGATATCTGTCTTAACAAGGGTGTTGACTACCGGGCGATTGAGCCAAACGAAAAAATGGCCGACAACCTACAAAAACGCGGAATAAATGTAATGAAAAATGTCGTACCGCCTATTCCGGAAATGGGGCAGACTTTCGATGTAGTGGTAATGAACAGCGTTATGGAACACATGGATACTATGATGGTCGCGCTGGGACTTGCTAAAGAGGTATATGGGCTGCTGAATCCGGGTGGCAGATTTGTAATTTACGCTCCAGATTATTCAAACTGGAGACATCATTTCTTCATAGGAGACTTCAGCCACAATTATATCACTACATGGCGGAGGCTGGAGGGGCTTTTGATAAGCGCAGGATTTGAGGATATTAAAGGACGCTATCAGAGCATCATTTTCACAGGGGTACTGGGTTATTTGATTTCCGCGCTCGCATCGTGGTTACCTTTTGGCTGGTTCGACGCGATGTTTCCAAATAGCAGACTTTTGCACAAGCTTTACAAGCTGCAAATCACGTTCTTGAGAAGAGTGCTGATTCTCGGAGAAAAATCCGGCTAATCCAAAACAGCGTATGACTTCTACCACCAAACAATTAGCCAAACTTCTTATCAGGATTCTAATCACGACCGGATTGCTGCTCTGGGTCTTCAGACAAATTGACCTTGAGCAATTCCGGCAGACTATAAAAACGGCAAGGTGGCACTTCCTCATAGCCGTTTGGGTGCTGACCGTAATACTTTTCTGGATTCGGTCAATGAAGATGCGGCTCATCTTGAAAAAACAAGACTGTGACGTCACCGCTGCCACAATATTCGGTGCAACGGCTGTTACCTGCCTTTACAGTATGATTTTACCCGGAGCGCTGAGCACCAGTGTGAAGTGGTATATCCTCAAAAAGGGTACCGGAAAAGGAAGCAACGTTCTTAGCAGTATGCTGTATAATCAACTGGCGGCGATGGTCGTCATGATGGTATTCGGACTTGTTGCACTGGTCATTAGCAATCCCACATCACTATCAACGGCTAATACGGAGAATCAGTGGTTACTGCCTGCCGTTTGCGGCATATTACTGGCGGCTATAGTCCTTATTTCTTTGCTGATTTTGAACAACCGACCCGGCGGCAAAATCGTCAAAGGTATTGGGTTTTTGCTAAGGCCTTTCCCCGAAAAAATAAACCAAAAAGGTCGAGAGATACTCGGCCAGATTGCAACTTTTCAAGCTGCCGGGGCCGCTTTTCACCTGAGGATTGTTTTAATTACAATAATCGATACACTCATTGGTGGGGTTATTACTTATATCCTTTCGGCCAGAGCCGCAAATGTAACCGCACCTGTGGTAGTGCTCGTGTGGTTGTGTGTGGTCGTATATGTGTTAGGAAGATTGCCAATATCGCTGGCCAATCTCGGCGTCAGAGAAATAACTTTAGTGGGATTTCTTGCAATCTACGGTGTGGCAAAACCGCAGGCGCTGTTAATGTCAATGATATTGTTCTCCGCATTAGTCTTTATGGCCATTATCGGTGCGATATGCCAGCTATTTTGGGTATTCACTGCCACCAAGGTACGTGGTGGGGGAGAACAGGCCAAAAGACAAGGAGATTTCCGAGGGTGACCTGGAACATAAAGCCTGAAAGGAGGCTTTGGTGAATAGAGTAGTACGAAAGTTCCTGCGAGTATGTCGTCTCTACGATCCGGTTGTGGACTTCAAAAACTGGCTGGCCAGAACTCAAGCAGAGTATGTGAGGTTCTATTCACAGTTTGTCAATAAGGAGGACCTGTGTTTCGATGTCGGAGCGAATGTCGGGCGCAGGACCAAAGTCTTTCTGAAGTTAGAAGCTATGGTGATAGCCGTCGAGCCGCAAGAGCATTGTATGGCTAAACTCAGAAAAAAGTATGTGGATAACGACAGGGTGCTCCTGGTCCAAAAAGCAGTCGGCGAAAGAAAAGGCCAGGCCCAGATGATGCTATGCGACTCACACTCGCTCTCGTCACTCTCAAAGAACTGGGTGGACTCTGTCAAAGCCAGTGGTAGATACTCCGGTTGCACTTGGAACAGAACAGTGACTGTGCCCGTAGTGTCTCTGGATGATTTGATCTCACAATACGGCAGACCGGCGTTTATGAAAATAGACGTTGAGGGATATGAGTACGAAGTTCTAAAAGGTCTGTCACAGCCAATCAGAGTGCTCTGCTTCGAGTTCACCCCGGAATTCATGGACTCAGCTATAAAGTGCGTAGAACATCTTTCAAAAATTGGCCCAGCCAAATTCAACTACTGTCTTGAGGACAAACCAACAAGTTTGGTTTTATCCAAGTGGTGCACACACGAGCAAATGTATGAGGTGCTTGAATCCCTGTGCGGCAAAAGAACTGTCGGGGATATATATGTCAAATTTGACACTTGAGCAGGAAATTTGCTTAACTATCAAACGAACCAGCTCCAGAAACAACAATGTAAACTGGATACAATCGCATCCGATGTTTAACGCATAGGGAACTTGCCGCACAGTTGCTTCACTTTGTCTCTTACCTCGTTCCTGAGGGATTCGTCTATCTCGTATTCCCTATCGCTTATTATTTTTACCTTCTTCAATACCGCATCAATTAACTCAGATGCCCTGTCCATCTCTTTACCCCCCATCCCATTTTTCGTAACAATAGGCGTGCCCAACCTGATACCGCCGGTAATTGAAGCCGGCTTCTTATCGTAAGGCAGCCTTATCATATCGACGACTATATTGCAATCTTCGAGGCATCTTTGTGCTATAGTGCCCGTCAAAGTCTCTCTGAAATTCTCCGTATTTATCAGAACCATATGGTTGTCTGTCCCCTTCGTCAGCACATCATATCCCAAATCAAGCAAATTGCCCGCCAGTCTTTTTGCATTTTCTATGATTTTGAATTGTCTGACTTTGTATTCATCGCAAAGTGTTTCCTTAAAGAAAACCGCTTTTGCCGCTATATTATTAAAATAAGGTGTCCCCTGTACGCCCGGAAACGTCGCGTCCTGAATATGTCTCCATAACGGCATATTCCTGCCTGAGACCTTTATTTGCAGCTCGTAGTCCTTTCCCATCAATATCAGGCCGCCCCGGGGGCCGCCCAACTTGTACGTGCTTGTCGTTGTAAAATGAGCATAATCTATGGGCGATGAATGAGCGCCGGAAATCACTAATCCTGATATATGTGAAATATCCGCCAGAAAATATGCCCCTACACTGTCCGCAATCTCTCTGAATCTCTTAAAATCTATCTCTCTAACGTAAGCACTGGCTCCACACATAATCAGCCTGGGACTGACTTTGACCGCTTGCTCTCTGATAGCATCGTAGTCCAGAAGAAAACTTGTTTTATCCACAAAATAGCTTTCTATATTGAAGAATTTCCCGGCAAGCGTGCCCGCCCCTCCATGCGATGGATGTCCCCCCTGCTCTAAACCAAGACTCAATACTTTATCTCCTCTCTCCAGCAACGCTGCAAGGACAATTTGGTTCGCCTGGCTGCCGGAATGCGGCTGAACATTTGCATACCGGGCGCCGAAGGCCTCTTTGGCCCTGGCCACAGCCAGTCTTTCCACATCGTCAACAATCTCGCAGCCCCCATGATGTCTGGCCCCTGGAAAACCCTCTGCTGTCTTATTCTGAACAATTGAGCCGAGAGCCGCCAAAACCGCTCTTGAGCACTGGTTCTCCGCAGCGACAAGTTGAAGTGTGCTTTGTTGCCTTTCGTACTCTTTGGTTATTAGCTCATAAACCCGGCTGTCCTGCTCCTTCAGAGCACTGAATATACCCTCGTGATAGGCCTGCCCGTCGTAGTTCGGCCACGCCGAGTCAGGCGAAGATGGTTTTTCCGGCAACATTTCCAAAGTCTTCGAATTCTTTCTTCAATCAGCAGGAACGTCCATCCGTAACCTGTAACTATTTAGTATCTACTGCGGAAAGCAAAACTGGCGATGTCACCCCTGCGAAAGCAGGGGTCCAGAGTAAAAAAGCTGGATTCCCGATTCCGCGGGAATGACAAATACTGTTTCCGCAACAGCAACTATTTAGCCCCCGGTTTTACCGGGGGTTCTTCTCCCGCCCAAACATTTGAGTACGATGGGTGGCAGCATCAAGCCGGTCCCGAAAAGCTTCTCCCTGAGAAAGCAGGGTTCGGGACAAGCTTGGGGATGGCTTAGAGCCTAATAGTAACCACCACGCCTTTATTGTGTTACAGACCACTTAACTAAAAAAACTCCTGACAATATCGTTAAACGTTACGTACAAAATAAGTGTCCCTATAAGCGCCCAGCCGGCATAAGCTATGGCCCCCTGCGCCCGTTCGCTCAACGCCGAACCCTTGACCCTCTCAACCACCAAAAGCACAATCAATCCTCCGTCAAGGGGCGGCAAAGGCAAAAAGTTAAACACGGCAATTACCGCGCTTATAAGACCGAGAAAATAAACGTAATAGACCAAAGGCTGCTCGGCAACAATCCGATAGCTTAATGTGATAATACCCACCGGACCCATAAGATTCTTGGGGCTGACAAGTCCTCCAATCAGACGCTTTAAGGTTACGTAGGTCTGGGCGACAAACATAACGGTTCTTCTGTATCCCATCACGACCGCATCAATGGGGCCGTCGGCCTTGTAAAGCCTTTCCAATTTCTCAAATGGAATAAAATCAATTTCAGCAAAAGCCGATTTAACAGTAACGGATTCTTCGTCTGTCTCCACATTTAATAAAACGTTACCTGCTATTTCCTCATTGAGCCGATATTCAATCGTGATTCGTTGGCCGCTGTATTTTCTAATTTCCCTGATAACATCATAAAAGCTCGATACCGGCGTCCCATCAACTACAGTTATCGCAGCGCCGCTTGGAATTGCCAGCCTTGGCGGCCCGCCTTCGGCGTCAATAGTTTTGGCAACTACCGGATGCTCGGCATCGAGTGCAACGCCGATTCCAATCATAACCCTGTCACTGCCGGCCGCCTTCCTGGGCTTAACTGTAACGGTAAGAGTCTCTTCGATACCGTTGGCATTGGTACGCAAAATCCTGACCGGCAGTTCCTTGTCTTCGTACTTTTCAGTAACATCGCGCATCTCGCTATAAGTGGGATTATCAATATCGCCGATTGCAGCAATAATATCGCCGCGCTGCAATGTAACCTCGCCAACGCTTGAAGCCAGCTTATCTGAAACAGCGGTTATCCGCAAACGTGGAACAATAGAATAAATATGGCTAAGCTCGAATTCAGACTCAATATCATAATTGGCAGCATGCATCAGATTGAGTCTGATTTGTGATTGAACCAGCTCAGCTTCACCCGAGTCCCCAATTCGCTCAGCAGACAATGTTACTGCCGGCACAAGAGCATTCTTGATTATCTCCTCCATCTCCCAATAGCTCTGCACCTCCCTGCCATTGACAGATTTGATTTGGTCGCCGGCAAGCAAGCCGGTTTTTGAATACAGGTCATTGGCTTCATCTTCTGAAAGTCTTCCAATGGTCAGACTCGTTGGAATCAAGATACCGAAAGCTCTCATTGTTTCACCTGGTAGCTGCTCTGCCGTAAGCATCAAATCTTCTTCTGAGCCGTCCGCGTGCCTGACTCTCAGCGGGACCTTTTCATCCCTGCCGGACAAAGCCGCCGCTATCCCGATATTGCTAAAGTCGAGACCGTCCTTTTTGCCTGCAACCTCAATTATTTCATCGCCGGCCTTCAGGCCTGCACGTGCCGCCGGTGAATCCGGTATTACTCCGCCAACTACAGCAGGTGTCAGATTTATTCCGACAAGAAAGACTATCATAAAGATAATAACGGCGCTGATAACGTTAAAAACTACCCCCGCCGCCAAAACAGCAGCACGAGTGCTAACCGGCTTATTGGCAAACGAACGGGGGTCATCGCTGGTCTTAACCGGCCCGGTGTCCTCCTGGCCCAACATTTTAACAAATCCCCCAAACGGAATAAGGCCCAGCCGATATTCCGTTTCGCTCCCCTTGCCCTTGCCGCCGACAGTAAAACTTAACGTATCATCGCCGGATTCATCACCTTTTTTGGCAAATAGCTTCGGCAGTATCCGAAACTTAAAACCATCTTCGGTCTTCTGTACACCAAGAACAGTCGGCGGCATAAAGATTGAAAATGCTTCTACCTTTATATCGGACAATTTGGCAACAATGAAATGACCGAACTCGTGAACGAGAACGACCGACCCGAATCCGAACATAGTCAGCAGTATGTTGCCGAAAGTATTGATATTTTGGGCAATTAAAAAAACAACCGCCACAAAAACAGCAACAACGAACAAAATTAAACGAAAACGCTTATTAAAGAAATCTTTCAGTTCCGACATTCAATAATCTCCGTACACTGACTTTTGCTCTTGGTTTAAGTGAGCTAACTCGTGCCATAGCTAAGTTTGTAGTGCCTAAAGTGAAAAAGAATGAATAATGAATTCCAAACAAGGAAATCCGATTCTCAAAGTTCGATATTCATCATTCGATATTCCTTTTTCAAACTTTAGGCACTTTAGCTCACTTTAGACACTTTAGCTCACTTTCTATTGCCCTTATGCCCTTATGCCCTTATGCACTTTAATTCTAACCTCTTCCCTGGCCCACGCATCCGCCTCGAAAAGCTCTTCAAGGGATGCGCTGGCTTTAACGTCATGCTTATTCAGACAATGTTCTATAAGCTCAATTATATTAACAAATTCAATGTCGCCTGCCAAGAACTCCTCGACGGCCGCCTCGTTCGCCGCGTTGAAAACGGCCGCTGCCGTGCCGCCCGCCTGCGCGACCTCGTAAGCTAATGGTAGCGCACGAAACGTCTCAAAATCGGGCTTCTCAAACGTAAGTTTACCTATTTGCTCCAGCCGAAGACGCTTGGAAATACCTCCAACACGCCGTGGATACGTCAAAGCATATTGAATCGGAAGGCACATATCAGGCTCACCGAGCTGCGCTATCACCGAGCCGTCCACAAATTCTATAAGCGAATGAATTATTGACTCGGGGTGAATCAGCACCTCAATTTTATCCACCGGCATATCAAAAAGCCAGTGGCCCTCGATAATTTCAAACGCCTTATTCATCATAGTCGCCGAGTCAACGGTGATTTTCGGCCCCATATCCCAAACAGGATGCGAAAGCGCCTGCTCTAACGTTACGTTTTGTATATCCTCAAAGGTAGCTCCTCTAAACGGCCCACCCGAAGCGGTCAGGATGATTTTGTTCACTTCTTCACGAGTGCCCGACTGCATAGCCTGAAAAATCGCAGAATGCTCACTGTCCACCGGCAAAATAGTACCGCTGTTTTTCTTTGCCTCGCTCACCAGTAGTTGGCCTGCAACAACAAGCGGCTCTTTGTTTGCAACGGCAAGCTGCTTACCACATTTAGCTGCCGCAAGAGCTGCGGGCAGACCAGCCGCACCGACAACTGCAGTAAGAACAATATCCGCCTCTTGAAGTTGTGCAATCTCTACCAAGCCTTCCGGCCCGGCAAAAATCTCGACGTCCAGCTCACCCAGAAATTCGCCAAGCTGCGCCGCATAGTCAGAGTTTGTAACAGCAACAAATTTAGGCTTATAGTGTATGGCTTGTTCAGCTAACAGCTCAACATTACTGTGAGCGCTCAGCGCAATAACTTGGTACTGTGGCCCGAGCGCATCGATTACACGCAGAGAATTTCTACCTATCGACCCTGTCGAACCCAAAATTGCAATTTGTTTTGCCACAAATATCAGTTCCCGCAAACCGTCATTCTCAATATCTGTCTATTGCTCTGTCAAGGTTCAAATGATGGTTTGTCATTCCCGCGAAAGCGGGAATCCAGATCTATTGGATGATACTGGATTCCACATCAAAGCCTGCCCTGAGCAAAGCCGAATGGGTACGGAATGACAGCCCTCAAAGCACGTTTGACAAAGCACTATATTGTTGCCCGGAAATAATGATAGTACGATAAGCACTGCCGAACTGTCAAGATAAGAATGCCCGCCTGTTCAAAAACTGCTCACAAGAACATAAGAGCTTATCCGAATAACCGGGTCGTTATGAGGCCGAGCGAAAAGTTCGAGGCCAAGGCGGCAGGCCAAAAATGCTCGCCAGGCGTGGTTTTCTCCACGTTGAGAACATTTTTTCAACGACAACGCAGGCATCGGGCTTCCCTTGGGGATAGAGCGGGTTATTTGGATAGGCTCTAAGTACATGGGAGCAAAAGTCAGTGTTAGTCCGTGTTTAAGTCAGTGTTAGTCCGTGTTTCTTATAAAGGTGTTGAAATCTTTTCTTTTCGCTGGTTCCTGGCTTTGAACTGCCGCGGCGTCATCCCGACAAGCCCCTTAAAAGTTCGCGTAAAGTAGCTCTGATTATTATAGCCGACCTCAAAGCAAATCTCCGTGCAGTTCTGGTCCGTCGCCAATAATAGTTGTTTCGCACGCTCTATCCGAACGCTTGTCAGATAATTTATAATAGTAACGCCCATCTGCTCTTTGAATATATGGGCCAGCCGTGATATGCTCAGATGTGAAGCCTTGGCTACGTCGGGGAGTGTTATCGGCTTATTGTAATTGGCATCGATGTAATTTATGGCCGGCCTGATTTGGCTTACCTTCCGGGCATCCTGCGAAGAATAAACCAATTCGATAAATTCGTTCAACGCCGTACTAATCCACGCACACAAATCTTCCTGGTTGTAAATCTGCATGACTTTATTTACGTAAGTCAGATTCTTTTCGAGCATAACGTCAATATTCACTCCGCCTTCCACGGCCGAGCGGCTCAGAATGCTCAGCAGCTCCAGCAGTCTTGCCTTAAGGATTCCCAGGTCCCCGATAGTCTTGAACAATATCGTCCCGAGGATGGAATTGAGAATCTCCTTGGCGCCTGTTCTATCGCCGATTTTGACCTTGCCCATCAGCTCCCGTTCACTCTCCAGAGGATAGTGCCACTCGGTGCCGAGTTTTTTTCTCTCCTGGATAAACTCTCCTATCTGCGACTGCTGCTCGGAACGCTCACGGCGCCATCTGATAACACGCGGGTCGAACGCGGCAACTTCGTAAAGCAAATCGAAGAGGAACTGCGCCGCCTCGTAGATTTTTCGGCCCTGGATAAACGGCAGCTCGCGCATCGCCGCCGTCAGCTTTTTTCTATCCAGAGGAATCCCATTTAACCGTTTCTCGACATCGTTGATTAGGATTTGCGTTACGGGCTCCCAGAGGCATTTGCCGAAATATATCCCGCCCAGGGCCTTGTCCTTATCCATAATCGGCACACAAACTAACACTACGCCCGCATGACAAAGCGAAATATAAGATTGTCCGGTCTCTATCGCTATCTCAAGGCTCCGCCGACGCTCTTTATTACACCTGCTCCGGCCGGCCGTGCTATTTTGGATAATCCTGCAAAACGTCGGCCGACAATCGGCACTGCACATCTGTTTTATTTCTTTACCCTGGATATTCCCCGTCTCCAGGCCGAGCTGGAAATGCTTGCGAAAAATACGCTCGATTCTCTCAAACCTTTCTTTGCCAAGCAGTTTTATTAGCGACACTTTATCAGCCATTTTGGCTCATGCTCCTGTGCTCTTAGGCACTTTCGCTCTCGGCGGAAATTTTCCCGCCGTAGCAAGATAGTGCTATTATACAGGATAGCAGGATAAGAATAAAAGCTATTTTCCCCCAGACATCGTCCTCTTATTTATCCGAGCGCAGTCGAAAGAATAAATTGAAAAGACCTTGCCTTTGCCGAAAGGCATCCGCCGCAAGGCGTCCCTTTCGGGACTGCGGACGACGGGCGGGGTTCAAAAAATGAAAATTAGATTGTTAATTGGGAGGTAAGAATCCTCACTTGCAAAGCACACGGCCCCCGTGCCAACTCTGTGCCTCGCATGATACACAATAACCACTCCTCTATTCGGAAAATTAAAGGGATTTTGCACGTTTGAAGACCAAAATCCATACATTTAACCATTTTCGCTTATACCAAATTAGCTGCCTTCACGTCAAGGGAAATCTCTCGAATTAACATCCCAGCGGCGTATCCCCTTCATATTGACTCTGTCTGAGATAAGTGTATAATGTTTTGTGCTTTGCGCATTTTAAGATAGTTCTCTGATAGTTTAGAGGAATTTAGTATGCGGCGGAGAATTGCCCATTTCTTTCGTAGGCCCGTAGAGAGCGACAACCTCCTGGCCGAGTTTGAAGACACTTTAATGCTCATCGTTGACTCTGAGCAATTAACTAATAATTTGCTAAGCAAACTCAAGGAGCTGATAAGTGTGGAAAAAGCCTTTGTTTACCTTGTAAATCAGAGTGAGTCGTCTCGAGCTTTCTCTGTGGTGGATAAGGTCTCTGAAGGCGCATCCTGGCTGCCGGAGCTCGCCGTTAATAGCAAAATAGCACAATGGTTCCGTGCAAATCGTCAAATCTTGTTTTTTGAGGGAAACAATGAGGTAATAAACTATTTGAGTGCAGAGCTTCAACCATTTCTTGATTTGTCCGTTAATCTGGCTTTTCCCCTTATCTCAATGGATAGATTAATTGGTATAGTGTTTCTGCATTTAACTCGGGAGTCGCTGAATAAAAATCAGATTGCAAATTTGCAAGTGCTTGGCAAACAAGCTGGTTTAGCGTTTGAGAATGCCCTTCTCTTCAAGGAGAGATTACGCCAGAATGAGCGAATGTTCCGGGCTGAGCAGTTAGCAATAATGGGCCAGTTCGCTGCGGGTATCGCGCACGAGCTTCGAAATCCCCTGACGGCGATTCGCAGCACGGTACAGTACCTTGCGAGTGATTTTGATGAAGACACGGTTCAAAAGAAGCTCGCTAATGATATATTGGGCGAGGTCGATAGGCTCAATAATATTGTGGGTAATCTACTTTCGCTTGCACAGCCGGCCGAGAGTAACCCGGAAGAGATAGATGTTCCTCAAGAAATCGAGCGTTGCCTGAATTTCATTGAGGCTAAAGCTAAAAGTCAGAATGTTAAGCTGCAAACAGATTTTGAGAACAACCTGCCGAAGCTTACATTTGACCCAGCCGAGTTACGTCAACTGCTTTTGAATGTCATGATGAACGGACTACAAGCTATGCCTGAAGGTGGAGCGCTATCGGTCAAAGCCCGCCTGCCGGCTGAAGGAAGCCGTGACTTTAGGGCAGACGGCAAAAGGATTTTGATAGGGGTTGAGGACGAGGGGCCTGGGATACCTCCAAACCTGCGTGAAAAGGTTTTTGAGCCTTTTTTTACAACAAAAGCCGGCGGTACAGGTCTCGGACTGGCCATTTGCAGTAGTATCGTCAGGCGATATAACGGAGAAATCTGGGTGGAGAAAGCTAAAAGCGGCGGAACAGAAGTCAAGATAGTATTGCCCATAAGCTAAACACAGCTCTCCGGAGTCAAGTTACATGAAGAAATCCAAAGTGCTTATTATTGACGATGAAGCCGGCATACGTTCCATTTTGTCTGCACTGCTGACGAAAAATGGTTACCAGGTTGAGGTTGCCGATTCCGGTGAGTCAGGGCTTGAAGTATATGCTCAATTTATGCCGGCTGTTGTCCTGCTGGACCTTAAGATGCCTGGAATCGATGGGATAGAGGTGATGGAGATACTTAATAAACGGCTCGACGCCGACTGCAAAATCATAATAATGACCGCGCATGGAGAGGTTCGTTCTGCGGTTGAAGCGATGAAGAAAGGGGCCTTCGACTATCTCCAGAAGCCTTTTGATAATGATGAGCTTTTGGCCATAATTTCTCGGGCGGTAGAGATGGTAACACTCAAGCAGAGGGTCAAGCAGTTAGAGGACCAGCTTGAAGAAACCTACCGGTTTGAAAATATTATGGGCGTCTCGGATAAGATGAAATCAACGTTCGCTCTAATGCGAAAATTTGCCGTCACCGATGGCACAGTTTTAGTTTACGGCCAGAGCGGCACAGGAAAAGAATTAATAGTGCGGGCTATTCATCAGGCAAGTAAACGCAAATCCGGGCCGTTTGTCGTGGTCAACTGTGGTGCTATACCCTCAAATCTTATCGAGAGCGAGTTTTTTGGTCACGAGGCAGGTTCTTTTACCGATGCCAAGGAGCTTAGGATAGGCAAATTCGAATCTGCTAACGGCGGTACTTTGTTTCTTGACGAAATCGGAGAGCTTACTCTTGAAGCACAAGTGAAGCTTTTGAGGGTTATCGAGGAAGGAACTTTTTCACGTGTGGGTGGTAACAAATCCATCGCGGTCGATGTCCGTGTAATGGCAGCTACAAATAAGGATTTATCAGCGATGGTTCAGGAAAGAAAGTTTCGAGAAGACTTATACTGGCGTCTAAATGTTTTAAGTTTGAGTGTCTGTCCGTTGCGTGAGCGCAAAGAAGACATTCCATTGCTGGTAGAACACTTCCTTGAAAGGTACGCTACACCGTTGGGGGTCGAACAGCCCGTTGTCTCCGAGAAAGTGCTGGATTTATTGATGGCGTACGACTGGCCGGGTAACGTGAGAGAATTGCAGAATTGTATTTACAGCGCAATTACCGTTACGAGCAGCTCGACAATTGAACCGGATGACCTGCCAAAACGAATTTACCTGGATTCGAAGCAGCCGGTGGTATCTGGTGTTGTAATGGATACATCACTCGCTGAGATAGCAGCCCGGGCCACGGCCAAAGCCGAACAGGATGCAATAAATAAGGCCCTTTCGGAAACCGGCGGCAATCGTGAAAAGGCCGCTGAGCTGCTTGGCATCGGCCGAAAAACTCTTTACCGAAAGTTGAGACAATACAGCATAGAATAATAACTCTGCTTGATATTTATGTGTCATTCCTGACCCAAGTGTGTCAGTGTTGACACGGTGGATACCCCCAAAATAACTTCTCTGACATAAATATTTTTTGACCATATCTGGCTTTGATAAAATGACTTAAGCAATTCGTTTAGAACAACACCCCCTTTGGCACGCTTTTTGCATATCTACAGGTTCAGCAAAGCGAATCAGGAACCAAGAAGTTGAATTCTGGAGATATTATATAACGTACGATAAAGAAAGGAAACACATGCTTAAATCAATAATCAGAAAAGAAATACTTAATAACCTTCTCAGTTACAAGTTTTCCATCATAACTATTCTTTCCACAATATTGATTCTCGTCAGCATATTCGTTATGTAC
>JBAQFY010000252.1:0-1753 GCA_049287505.1 Sedimentisphaerales bacterium
TAAAGGACCGCGTGGATGAGATTGAGCATCCCGTAATAAGAGAATCATTAAAATTGCTTAACGTTAATGATGGTATTGAAATTGTCTCCATAGCCGATATTCCACCCAGTACCGGACTGGGGTCTTCCGGAAGCTTCACAGTGGGATTATTGACGGCTCTGCATGCCTACAAAAATGATCACGCTTCACCTGAAGAGATTGCCGAGGAGGCCTGCAAGGTTGAGATTGACATACTGAAACGAGCGGGGGGAAAGCAGGACCAGTATATTGCTGCGTTCGGGGGAATTATATGCCTTAATATAGACAAAAGTGGTAATGTCGAGGTAACCCGCCCTTCGATATCTAAAGATGCTATCGCCGACTTCGAATCGCACATTCTCTATTTCTACAGCGGAGTCCAACGAGATGCACCAGAGGTGCAAAGGAGTCAAGACAACGCTACGAAGCGAAACGAAGTGCAGGTTATAGAGGCACTGCATCAAATTAAGGGAATAGGCAAAGAAAGTAAACTGGCGTTGGAGAAAGGCGATATTCCTAGATTTGGCAGACTTCTAAATCAGCACTGGCAGGTAAAAAAACAGCTATCTGGTAAAATAACTACCTCTTATATTGACAAAATATACAAAATGGCAATGGAGAACGGCGCACTGGGAGGCAAAATTATGGGGGCAGGCGGAGGAGGTTTCTTCATGTTTTGCTGCGAAAAAGAGAGCAGGCACCGTGTATGCCAAGCCTTGCAAGCCGAAGGACTGCGGGAATTCGAGTTTAAAATAAACTCCACAGGGTCTACAATAATGGCCAACTTATTTCCAGGAGGTCAGCTTGCAGTCGAATAGAATAGATGCCGTATTTCTGGATAGAGACGGCGTAATAAATGAACTAATTTTTCACGAAGAGGCCGGTGTAATAGACTCTCCCTTCACTGTCGGTCAACTCAAACTGCTGCCCCGTGTCGGCGCAGCAATCAAATTACTAAACGAGAACAATATAAAGGTCATTGTTGTATCTAATCAGCCCGGCATAGCTAAAAATCACTTCACGGAGGCTATACTTGAGGAAACGACCGACAAGCTGAAAGAGGAATTGGCCGACCTCGGAGCTCGTCTTGATGGTGTTTACTATTGCCTTCACCACCCGGAAGCAACTAATTTGAAATACCTTGAAATATGCGACTGTCGCAAGCCCAAACCAGGCCTCATTCTTAAAGCCGCCAAAGAGCTTTCTGTAGACCCTGAGCATTCATATGTTGTGGGAGACAATCTAAGTGATATCAAGGCTGGAAAGGCGGCCGGTTGCAAAACGATTCTCTTAGGTAAGCTGAAGTGCGAGCTGTGCCAGCTTATGGAATCGGAAAATGCTAGACCCGACCATATTGCGGCGAATCTCTATGAAGCAACTGAAATCATGCTAACAAATGGATTCATACTAACTAAAGGAGGTGAATTAAAAATGGAGATTTTTCTCGATACTGCCAGCCTGGAGGAAATCAAAAGCATCTTACCCTGGGGAGTCATTACCGGTCTGACTACCAACCAGAAAATCTTCCTTGCGGAAAAAGGATGTAACTTTAAGCAAAGAGTACAAGAAATTCTATCTTTTATTGAAGGGCCTGTTAGCGTAGAAGTCACTTCAAGCAGCCTTGATGAATTGATACGTGAAGCCAGAGAATTCGCCAGTTGGGACAATAACAAAATTGTTATCAAAGTCCCCATGTTCGGCGATGGCCGGGGATTACATGCTGCCAGTACTCTGG
>JBAQFY010000253.1:0-3421 GCA_049287505.1 Sedimentisphaerales bacterium
GGATTGCTACACGCCTTGGTTATTAACTTACTGTGGTCAGCCGCTTTGTTGTCGTTATCCACGCTGATTACTCTCCGGAGTTTACAGGTGCCAACTATCATCACCATTATAAATGCGCAGCATATAAAAACGTGGCAAAAAATATCAAAAAATGTCCGCAGATTACACAGACGTCGTCCAGAGCGCAGCCGAGTGAACTGTTAAAAAACTAAATTAAATCCATTGTTGAAAAAATAAACGCTATATGCTATACGCTAAAAGCTATGGATAAGCTGTATGGCTTGATATTTGACGTTGACGGCGTAATTGCCGACACCGAGGCGGTCAATGCAAGAACTACCATTAAGGTTTTTGCCGACCTTCTCGGTCTCAAGGGCGTGGTGCGCAAGGATTTCGATGCGGGTCTTGGCAGGGGGGCTGAGGAATACGTCAAAGCCGGTGCCGGAGCCCACGGCCTGGAGCTGACCGAAGAACAAATCAGAAAGGTAACACAACTGCGTCAGGAATATTTCTTAAAGGTTCTAAGCGAAGAACCGCTGCCGGCCTTTCCCGGCGTATTGGAATTGATGGACAAAGCGATGAAAGAGAAGAATTTTCGCCTGGCCATCGCGACGTCAGGCACGCTCGAGAAATCCCGAGCTGTTTTGAATGCTGCGAAAGTTCCTTACCAGAAGATGGTTTATATAAACGGCGACCACGTCAAAAATAAAAAGCCCGACCCTGAGCTTTTCCTGCTTGCCGCCGAACGGATAGGTATTGAACCTGCAAATTGCGTTGTAATAGAGGATGCCCCCAACGGCGTGCAGGCGGCCAAGGCCGCAGGCGCCAAATGTATCGCCGTTACAAATTCCACAAGCGCAGAAAACCTTGCCGAAGCTGATTTAATCTGCGACTCCCTCGAACAGATAAAGCTCGATGTGATTCAAGAACTGCTCGACTCGAACTGACCGGTCTTTCACTCATGCTGAATGAGATGGAGAGATATTTGGAAATGAGACCTGTAAAATAGTTATGGAGAAGAGATAACTATGGCCGAACGTATCAATAAGAATGAGTTTGTACTCCGGGTTGCCAAACGTATGAAGGCTGACCAGACAACAGCTCAGGCTTGGGTCGATGCTGTGCTCGATACTATGTACGATGTTTTCCGAGGTGGAAAAGGAATAACGCTGCCCGGGCTTGGCGGCTTCTATTTGGATAGAAGACGTGATAGCTGTGCCTTCAAATTCAATCCCGGCCAAAAACTACGCGCTCTGCTTGGCTGGTCATCCACCCACAAAGGTCCTCTCTGAATTCCAATTGCTTTACCTGAATTCAAGGGACGGTTGAGTGGCAGCCACAAGCGCAGCTTGGGGATGGCTGAACTCTTTAGTCATAAGCGACCATTGCCAATGTATTTGGCCTTGACGCTGCCACCCTCCACAAGATACGAGCGACGAGATACAATTTTTTTCGCCGACCCTGTTGACCTGCTCAACGTACCATGCTATGATTGTTGCCGTAGCGAAGGAGAACCAGAGGTAGGGAGTGCTTGAGACGGATGATTCACACTCACTTATCATTGAACATTGAAGGGCCAAACAAGCCTGGCCGAAAATCCAGAAAAAGACCTAAATAAGTATTGTGTCCACAAAATTCAGAATTGCGGGTATTCCCAAGAGGGAAGATTCATACATGTCGAAGATGTCCAAAGCCAAGAAGGAACGTGACTCCCAGGCTGCACTCGTGTGCGGCGAGGCTTTCCAGAGGTTGTCAAAGGAATTCATTTCCAGGATAGGCGCAATAAAGGAAAAGTCCTCTCAAGCTATGTCGAATGAATTGGGCGATATGGTGGTCTGCGCGACAAACCTCGGGTTTGCCATCGAACTCTATTTAAAAGCCCTCCTAACGCAATTTGACTTGCCGGTGCCACAAGTGCACGATCTACGCGCCCTATATGACATGATACCTCAGCCAGTCAGGGCTATTATCGAAAGCGTTTATGACACAGCGTTGCCTGAACAAGCGCGCCAACTGTATGGCCGCGTTAGCATCACGCTCGCCAAGAGCCCGATAGAGGGCCCGATAGAGGAGCCACTATGGGACGATTACTCCAAAGTATCATCGGCTCTTCCGGATGTGCTGGCAAGATCGAGAGACCTATTCCAGTCTTGGAGATATATATTCGAGTTCACCCAGCCTGAGGATAGTCCCTATCAGTTTCACCAATTCGATTACGGACTCCTGTGGTGCGCAGCCGAGGCAATCAGGGTCGAGATCACGATACGCTTGCAAGGGACGGGAGAGGCGCCCATACCAAGCACACCTGCTGGCGAGTCCTAATGGGCCCTCCCCGCTTCGATGGTCGTCTAGTTGACGACCAGCACCTACACCTCGGAATTCCGGGGACGCCTTACTTCTTTCGAGGCGTTCAGGAGTTGCTCGAGACCAAGAGCGATTTCCCTCAGATGTTTTTATCATTGCAGAACCCCTTTACATTGTGTATAATATAAGTATGACGACTAAAGAAATAGCTTTGAAGACAATCGAGCAGCTTCCCGCGAATGCTTCCTGGGAGGATATTCAAGAGCGGATAAATTTTGTCGTTGCAGTACACAAAGGCCTGCGCGAGCTAGACGAGGGCAAGGGTATCCCCCACGACAAGGTCAAGGAGGAGTTTTCCGAATGGCTTACAGACTGATTTCTGGCACGCTGCAAGGGGAATACCTCAACTATAGCGGTACTGAATCGGTGGATTAGTCGATGATGGTTGATGAGGGAAGTTTCTGTGTGATGATTTCCGCGGCGAGATTGGTCCATCTATTACAGCCGTCAAGCACAACGCTATCACTGCTTGCTACAACCAAATCGGTTTTTATCAGTTCATAATCGGGGCTTAGCAGAAGTTCAATCGCCCAGTCCCAATTGTTTTTACGGGCAAGTTCACCGATTAGCGTTTTCAATCGTCCGCTATTGGAGACCGGACTATCCAGCAGCCAAAGAGCCTTGCCTGCACCGGCTTCCTCTAAGAACTCGCCTATAAGCTGCAAAGCCGGAATAGTTTCGGTAACTTTGCGGTATGTCCCGTGTATGCTTGCCAAATCTCTGAAACAGCCGTCACGTCCCTTAAAAATCACACCGCTGCTCATCGCAGCCTCCACTGTTATCAATACATTGTAACCGTCAATGGCGATGGATTGGCCCGCAAGACTTTTTAACGTGACACAGCGCCGGTTTCGAGAGGCAAGCTGCTGGTCGGAGCAGGCGCTGCGCATAATGGCCAATCTTTGCCTTTCCGTAAGTGAGAACCTGTCACCGACTAATTTGAGTGCCCCTTTTTCCGCATAACTTCTTGTTAGCAGAAGTGAAAAATCGGCAATCGCCAATTGCAAATTGGGAATTGCGCCGGCGGCAAATAACTTTTCGTCCTCCGGATGAGGCC
>JBAQFY010000254.1:0-8253 GCA_049287505.1 Sedimentisphaerales bacterium
TTTTTGCTACGTTGGCTACCTCGGCCATCATTTCTTCGTCTATGTGGAGCCGGCCTGCAGTGTCGATTACGACGACGTCGTGACCGTGCTCTTTGGCGTATTTGAGGGAGTTTTTGGCGAGCTTTACTGAGTTTGTGCCGTCTTCGCTATAGACATCAATATCTATCTGCCGGCCGAGGACAATCAACTGCTCGACAGCGGCGGGTCTCTGGAGGTCATCGGCCACCAGGAGGGGGGTTTTGCCCTTTGCGACCAGATATTTTGCAAGCTTGGCGGCGGTGGTGGTTTTGCCGCAGCCCTGGAGTCCGGCCAACATAATGACGGTAGGCCCTGGCGAGACAAAATAGATACGGGTATCGACCGGCCCCATCAACTTTGTCAGCTCGTCGCTGACGATTTTTACCATAACCTGGCCGGGATGAAGACTCTTTATCACCTCAGCACCAATGGCCGCCTGTGTAACATCCTTGCAGAATTGCTTTACGACGATGTAGTTGACGTCCGCCTCCAGAAGTGCCTTGCGGACATCCCGCATAGCGTCCGAGATATTGGCTTCGGTAATGCGTCCCCGGCCGGCCAGCGACCTGAAAACCGAGCTAAATTTCTCAGCTAATGATTCAAACATACCTCGATGCTCGATACCCGATACTCGATGCTTCCGCCTTCGCTGTCATTTCTTCGCCAAGGCTACGAAGGAACCAGCTACGGCGGACAAGCGATACTCGACGTCGTCGCCCCTTCGGCAAGCTCAGAGCAGGCGTGGCGACAACGGCTAAACGACCCCCAATAAATTTGGGGGAAGCCGCAACTACGAACCTTAAACATTACGGCAAAGTTATTATTCTAAACTCGCCGAGGTGATTCTGCAAGAACAAAATCTGCCAATCACTATGTTGACTATGTCGATGGATGTAAGGCTGTCTTAAAAAACTTGGCAAAGCCGTCCGAAAATATCTGGAATTTTTGTTTAACAATTTTCATAAGTTCGCCGATAAGATAACAAAGGCTGATTGGGGTGGAATCTTTCTTCGGGAAGTCTTGATAGAACTAAAAGGCGTTCCATAGAATATTTCAGATTAGACAAATGCGGATTCTTGAATAGCTGTTCGCAGGCAAAACGCCAACCTGAGTCTTTCGGGGCTATCGTCATTGGCGGTTAAACTCGCAGATATTTGTAATGGGAGTTTAGTAAAAATGAAAGAAGCAATAATAGTAGCCGGCGAAAACAAGTTTGACGCTGCCTGGCTAAGACACTGTTTAGGAAATGAAGGTTACAACTCAATACTATGTGAAACAGTAGAGGAAATTATCGAAGAGCTGGGTACCCTTCGAAGCTGCGACGTGTCTGTGCCATTGGTAGTTATAGCGCCAACAATATTAAAAAACATCCGCGACAATGTGGTTAACCGGCTAAGTAAATGTGCGCCGGAGGTTCCTTTTATTCTGCTTGAGAAGGAGAATTTGCCGGAGGCATTCGAGCGGATTTGTGCCAATCGGGTGAAATTTAAGTGGGAAGGAAATCCGTTAGCTAAGACGCTCGAAGCAGCCGGCGTGGAGGTGACCTGCTTTGAGAACAAACAAAGCAAAAGAACCCGTACGCAAACAAAATAAAGCATCGTTACACCTGTTACCATACCAACGGCATAAAGGGGTGTGCGCCACTTTCTTTGAATTTTAGCCCGGCAGTAAGCCACTGTATAACTGCAAGGGCAGTTATCGCTCCCAAAGCCTATTTGAGCAACACGCCCTCACGGTCGCGGCTCTGTTTCGAGTAAGCGCATATATTTTTCGTGAACCGTATAATTATTTATATAACGACATTCTGTGCCTTTTGGTCAAGTCTAGGCAGCGATGCAGAGTTATTATTCTATTTGAAATATGGGTGGTCTCGGCTGGTACCGAATTGCGATAAGTCCAGCTATTACAGGACATAACAAAGATGCAGGATTTTGCACAGCTCTGAGAGGTTATTTTTTATTAAAAGTTTTTAGAAAAATATGCTTGCAGATACGAGAAAACCGAAGTATACTACTTCACTTAATTTCGGGTTCATAATGTCGGACTTCTGCGTAACGGCCGACCGGAGGAGAAGTCAAACGAAAATGACCCAATAAAGCAAAGTATTATAAGCATCTGCATATTGCAGTCTTCTAAGTTTTTTCGGAGGAGTATTATGTCTGAAAATGTTTTTTCGTTTTCTGTTTCGCCGATGGCCGGTTTGTCCGGCAACAAATCCTCGTTCCTTAGCCTATCTTTATTAAGAAACTTCTTTTAGAAACAGTAATTTTCATTCGGAGGAAAATTATGTTAGAGAAAAAGTTTTTAAAATACATACTCTCTCTGGTGGTGCTGCTTAGTATTTCGGTCATTATCGCCGATGCAACTGAAGGTGAAGGTGTAATGACCGAAGAGGATACACCGGTGTCCATCACGTTACTTGGCAGTGACCCGGATGGTGACTCACTGACCTACAATGTTATAACCGGGCCGTCTCATGGGTGCCTGAGCAGGACAGCGCCAAAGCTGACCTATACGCCCCAGCCGAATTTCAACGGTACAGACAGCTTTACCTTCAATGTCAACGACGGGACGGTGGACGGCGTTCCCGTAACCGTGCTAATCAGGGTAAAGGCGGTGAATGACCCGCCGACAGCTAAAGATGACAGTGTAACGACGCAGGAGGACACTCTGGTCTCGATTACCTTAGCCGGCTTTGACCCTGACGGGGATGCGCTGAGCTACAGCGTGGTAAAAGGTCCATCCAACGGGAGCCTGAGCGGGACGGGGCCAAACCTGACCTATACGCCAAACGCGAATTTCAACGGGTTAGACAGCTTTCTCTTTAAGGTCAACGACGGGACGGTGGACAGCGATGCTGCAACCGTCTCGATAACACTGAAGGCTGTCAACGACCCGCCGACAGCCAGTTACGTCGGTGCAAAGGTACAGAAGAACCCGCCGATAGCCGAGGACGATAGTGTGACGACCGAGGAAGACACGCCTGTGTCGATTACTTTAGCAGGCAGTGACCCTGACGAAGATGCGATGAGCTACACTGTTGTAACAGGTCCGTCCTATGGAAGTCTGAGCGGGACAGCGCCAAACGTGAAGTATACGCCAAATCCAGATTTCAACGGGTCGGACAGTTTTACCTTCAAGGTCAGCGATGAGACAGCGGACAGCGATGCCGCAACGGTGTCAATTACAGTAACGGCGGCCAACGACCCGCCGAACGCCAATGATGACAGTGCGAGGACGCAGGAGGACACGCCGATAAAAGCGATTGACGTGCTGGCGAACGATACAGACGTGGATGATGACCAGCTCACGACGGTTGCTGTTACTCAGGGCGCGAACGGCTCGGTTTCCATCAACGCTGATAACACGCTGAGCTATAGTCCGAAGACAAACTTTTGCGGCACCGACTCCTTCACCTATACTATCAGTGACGGCAAAGGTGGAACTAATACAGCTACGGTGAATGTCAAGGTCAAGGCGGTCAATGATGCGCCGATGGCCTACGACGACAGTGTAACGACGCAGGAGGACAGGCCGGTGTCGATTACCTTAGCGAGTGGTGATGCCGACGGAGATTTGTTGAGCTATAGCGTGGTAACGGAGCCATCTAACGGGAGCTTAACAGGGACAGCGCCAAAGCTGAGATATTTGCCAAAGGAGAATTTCAACGGGTCAGACAGCTTTACCTTCAAGGTCAGCGATAAAACGGCAGAGAGCGCCATTGCAACCGTCTCAGTAACCGTCAAGGCGGTCAATGATGCACCGACGGCCAACGACGACAGTGCGTGGACGCAGGAGGACAGGCCGATAGAAAGGATTGATGTGTTAGCAAACGATACTGACGTGGATGATGACTCGCTTAAAATAAGCACTGTTACTCAGGGCACGCACGGCTCGGTTACTATTAACGCTGATAACACGCTGAGCTATGCCCCCGAGGCGGACTT
Organism: Sedimentisphaerales bacterium; assembly: GCA_049287505.1. Classification (GTDB taxonomy): domain Bacteria; phylum Planctomycetota; class Phycisphaerae; order Sedimentisphaerales; family Anaerobacaceae; genus NIOZ-UU13. Next base: position 3,966 of record JBAQFY010000254.1, read on the forward strand.
TTTCGGCACCGATGCGTTCACCTATACGGCCTGTGACAGCAAAGGTGAAACCGACACCGCAAAGGTGAACGTCGAGGTCAAGGCGGTCAATGATGCGCCGAGGTTCACTTCAATACCTGTAACCACAGCTACAGTGGACACGTTATATACTTATGATGTTGACGCCACGGACCCTGATGCGGGAGATACATTAAGTTACTCCTTAACCATCATGCCCACAGGTATGACCATAGATGCAGCTACCGGCCTGATAGAGTGGACACCGACGAGCGCCCAGGCGGGGGCCAATGATGTGGCGGTCAGGGTCGCAGATAACGGTAGTGCTTCAGCTTCCCAGACCCAATCATTTACCATCACCGCAGCTCTGCCGAGCACGCCGGCGACAACTGTCCCGACCACAGCGGATGACTGCAAAACCAAAAAATGCAAAACAATATTACCGGCAGCGTGTAAAAGCGGTATTGTCCAGGCCAGTGACAACGACCGGGGGGAAACCGACTCCGGTTTATATACATCCTATGATTTTTCAGATGTGTCTATACCCGCAGGTGTTAAAATAGCATCGGTCGTTGTTTATGTGGAACACTTCGAGCAAGAACAATTTCCGGCGGGAAAATTAGAATGGGCTGCCGGTACAGGCTGGCCGAGTAACCCGGTAGTTTGGGCCTCAATAAATGCTCCCGTGTACGAAGGAGAACCAAATGAGGCGACAGACTTGTGGGACGTAACAAGTCTCGTGGACACGCCCGAAAAGGTAAATTCCCTTCAGCTGCAGGTCAGAAACAATGACGACTTTGCAAAGAGAAAAACATTGGTAGATTACATCTATGCCGTAGTTGAATGGAACTGAGCTCTGCGCACTGAAAATCAGGGATAGATTATTATCACAATGCTGCCCGTATCTGTAATAACGCGTGCACAGGGGTTGAATTTTTTTAAAACTTACTGTCTTGGTCCTGCCTGTTACGGAATCCTAATCTGCGTTAATGTGACATTGTAAGAAAATTTAAAATTGAATTTGCACTTAGTCAAATATCAAGTATAATATATATAGCAAGCATAAGTGAGGGGAAATCAGAAAGGGAGCCTTAAACAGTCCGATATGTTTTTCCGCTTATGCCGGTTGTTTGTGAGAGTCAATATAGCGAATGGAGTCCGAACGGGTTTGAGTGATTGCCCGTTTAGCTGCTAACATAATACTACTCCTTTCTTCTATTTGGGGGGCTGGTCACCACACGGTCAGCTCCCATTTTTTTTGCCGGCCATATCCATATCTGCAAACAAACCGAACATCTCTATAGTTTCCTTCAACACTCCACTGCTTCCATCGTGCCACTTTTAGATTATTCCTGCTATCCGAAAAAACCACTTCTACGGTTGAGCTAAAAACGCGATTCCTTAGTCCCTTCGGCTGCCCCTTCGACTTCGCTCAGGGCTACGGCTAATTCAGGGCAAGCTTTCTTTCGCCCAGGGCTACGGCTAATTCAGTCAAGCTTTTCTGGCTCAGGACAGTCTTAGCTTAAAAATCCAGAGCTTATTTTCGGTCTAATGCCTGTTGGGTCCTAAAACTATTTTGTTATTGGCCAGGCAGGGGCACATTCCAAGAAAAATTTATCATCCAGTAGTACTGCTGCTAAAAACTCTTGACTTTTTTGAGCAAATAGAATAAAATCATTTTAATAATAAGTAGTACCCGGGGGGTGGTCAAAATCGGAATGGGGGGTTCTCAAATTTCCCCAATTGAGCACCCAAGTTAAACTGATTGGTAACCTGATAATTGCTCAGGTACCGGATTTGCTTTAACAAGCAGTCCGTTTTTGTGGATGTGTACAAAAAAGTGATTAAGAAGATCGCTGAGCAACCATACAAACGGTGCGCGGGTTATTAGTGAGTGTGTTTAGGGAACAGGACGAAAATGGGGGGCATTAAAGACCCGGAAAAACGAATCGTCTGGTATGGGGGGACCATAGCAAAAAAATACATTGTTGTTAAAGATTATAACACTTGGGGAGGAAGATGATGAAGTTGAAGTTCTTAATATCAGTAGTTTTCTGTACAGCGGTTGTTCTGGTTCTTCCATCCGCAGCAAAAGCCACTCCTGTTGGAACTGTGGATATAGCATTTGTTAGTCATGGTGCCAATGACTTAGTTGAGGCTTGGGCTGCGGGCAATGAAGGTGCTCCGGGCTATGCGGGAGTTTATATGCTCGAGAAGAGCTACGGCATGAATGAAGGCAAAATTTGGCCCGACGGCCCAATTGGTGTTTTCTGCATTGAATGGTCGGAAATAGTCTCAAGCAACACATTGACGTATGACGTGATTATGCCGGAGGACGGACCTGTGCCAACGACACTTTTAGAAGGTACAATGGGCCTTACCAAGGCCAAATATCTGCAGGAGCTGTGGGGCAGGTACTTCGACCCATCCTGGGTGGGCAGCGGCCCATTTACATACGAGCAAAATACCAAGGCCGCGGCTTTTGGGGCAGCCGTATGGGAGATAGTTCACGAAGACCTTCCCATGACCTCGTTAGGTTGGGATGTCACGGTCGATGGCTCTGCCGGTAATCGTGGTTTCCGCGTCACGTATCTTGATACAGATTTGGCCAATTATATGCTGCACACTCTTGATGGTACCGGCCCAAGGGCGGACCTGCGAGTCTTTAGCTACAACGGACAACAGGACTACCTTGTGGAAGTACCGGAACCAGCAACAATAGCTCTGCTTGGCTTTGGATGTGTGCTAAGCTTGCTGCGCAGGAAAAGGTGCTCTACGTAAACGAATATGCAGGAGGGCTGATGCGGCCTTCTCTACCGCCACGCCCTTGCCTTTTACAACCCGGTAAGAAATTTTTGGAAGGTAAGAAAGATTTTTGTAAATCTATTAACAAGACTAACCAAGAACGAAAGGCCGACCATGTGGGTGGTCGGCAGAAAGGGGGGGGCACTTATAAGAGACAATTGCCAACAAGCAAAGTAAGTAACTCAAGACCAAAGGATAATCAGAGCTGCTGCGGGCAGTCCGCAGCACAAAGATAAATCGGTTAGAAATTTAAAACATAAAATATCGGAGGGGAAAAAAATGAAAAAAATTGTAATTATGATTCTCGCATTGGTGATTTGTGCCGGCACGCCGGCGTTGGCGACACCGACAATCGAGTTCAGTCCTAATCCAGACACCGCCGGAGGCTGGTTTTACGATGGGGCCAGCACGCTGAGCTTTAACCAGAATATCGCTATTGATAAAGGAATGGGCAGTAATTACGATGCCCTGGTCGGCTCATTGGTGCATATCCCCACTCTCATAGTCGGCGCAGGTGCAGGGGGCACCTATGAAGTCAAACCAATCGGCAGCCCAACCATCTCGATTACGAGCGCAGATGGGAGCGCAGTTTACTTAATGGGAACTCTTGCCGGTGGTGACCTGGTCCCGGTCGGGACGATAGCAGGAGGCTATACGAGCTTTAAGACAGATATCAGTAACCTCGTCGTAACAGACGCCGGCAAGGCGCTTGGTTCCGCGGCGTTGAATATGATGCTTTACACGCAAACTCATGGACTTGATTTTGAACTGTCATTGCAGGGGGGCAGCGGAACCAACTATCGCAGCTTTGCCCAGATGTTAGCCGGCGGCTATGTCGGCGGCAATGGCTTCAGCGGCGCCATGTCAATTCCTGAGCCGGCGACGATTGCTCTGCTGGGTCTTGGCTCTTTAACTTTATTAAGAAAACGCAAGGCGTAATATAATCCCGCCTTTTACCGGCTGCTGGGGCTGTGAGTATTAAGCTTACAGCCCTTTTTTATCGAGTAGCGAGGGCTGTTGTGTGCTGAAAAAACTTTTCGCCGTGGGCCGATAAAAAAGCCCGCCGCTTCACGCAGAAACCTTAGATACGTTTTTAAACAGCACCATTCCAATTTTTACTTGTGCTGAAACACCTTTTGTGGTACAGTACATTTAGTATTTGGAGTGGAGGTTTTGTATGTTTATATTTGGATTTATGCGGAGGTGTTTGCGTCAATTGTGGCGAACAAGCGGAAACCTGCATACCGGGATTGATTCCCATAGATGGGAAAGCAAGACCGAGTCTTTTAGAAGTTTGTCGAGAGAGCAATATTTAATTCCAGAGTTAAAAGACAAGTACCCCAATTAGTATAACCTATCGGTACTTGTTCTGCTTAGCCCCGGGGGTGTTGACATTCCACAGAAAAGCCTGTTTTTTCTTCACACAAATCCGCTAAACATACCTCTTTGCTTTGCACAGTCACATATTCACCTGCACTTGCGTTAC
>JBAQFY010000255.1:0-10903 GCA_049287505.1 Sedimentisphaerales bacterium
GTAAAGCTCGCCAAAAACTCCCTCAAATACGCCAAAGAGCACGGTCACGACGTCGTCGTAATCGACACTGCAGGCCGGCTCCACATAGACGAAGAAATGATGGCCGAGGTAGCCAACGTAGCAAAAACGGTAACCCCGCACCAGATTTATTTGGTTTGTGATGCGATGACCGGCCAGGACGCCGTTAATTCAGCCAAAGAATTCAACGAACGCCTTGAGCTCGATGGCGTCATCCTTACAAAACTCGACGGCGATGCCCGCGGCGGAGCCGCCCTCAGCGTAAAAGCCGTTACCGGAAAACCTATCAAGTTCATCGGTGTCGGCGAAAAGCTCGACAAGCTCGAAGAATTTCACCCCGACCGTATGGCCGGTAGAATCCTCGGTATGGGTGATGTTGTAACGCTTGTGGAGAAGGCTCAGGAACATTTCGAAGCTGAAGAAGCCGTGAAACTGCAAAGGAAAATGGCCAAAGGCAGTTTCGGCTTTGACGATTTTCTAAAGCAGATGCAGGCCGTCAAAAAAATGGGCGGCATAAAAGATATGCTAAAAATGATGCCCGGAATGGGTGGACAGCTCAAGGAGCTGGACTTCGACGGTGCCGAGCTCAAGCAGACCGAAGCTATTGTCTATTCGATGACGCCCCAGGAAAGACGTGACCCTGATATCATAGATTCCTCCAGACGAAGGCGAGTCGCCGCGGGAGCGGGGGTGGATGTCAACGATGTTTCCGGCCTGGTAAAGACATTCAAACGCAGCAGAGATATGCTCAAGGCAGTCAGCGGTGGAAGCCTCGGCGGGCTTAAAAATTTGTTCGCAGGCGGATTGAACATCGGTGCCATGAACCAGATGATGGGGGCGGGAAGAAAAATAAAGCAGCGCTCAAAAAGAAAAAGAATCATAAAGCGAAGGGGCAAAACTAAGCGACGATAAATATCGTTCTTAAATTGAATGGTTTTTAAACTGAGTATCGCTATAAGCATTGTTTTAATATGAACATAAAACAATTTGTCATTCCCGCGAAAGCGGGAATCCAGTATTTAGCCCTCCAATTTATTGAGGGGTTGTTTAGACATCGCCGGCACGGCGATGCAATATTACGTCATTGCGGGGCCTTTGAAAAAGGCCGTGGCAATCTCAAAAGTATTTCGGGGTCGTCTAAGAAAAGAATTTCATTATGGACAAAAACATTCACCCCGTTAGAAATTCCAAAGTGAACAAGGACACAGACAAATCACAGTTAGAAGCAATTGACCAACCGCCAACGGAGAGGAAGGCCGGGTTTTCTAACAGGGTGAACCGTCGCAATTTTTTAAAGCTTGCCGGTGCAACCGCTGCCGGAGCGGTATTCTCCGGCTGCGAAGGCGAAATGTCCTCGAGTTTTTCAGAAGGCGGAAGCAGCGCGGATAATAAGCCGAACTTCATTATCATTTTCTGCGACGATTTGGGCTATGGTGACATCGGCTGTTTTGGCTCAAAAAAGAACCGCACGCCGAACATCGACCGGATGGCTGACGAAGGTATGCGTTTTACGAGCTTCTATGCAACTGCTTGCTGCTGCACGCCTTCCCGGGCCAGCCTGATGACCGGCTGCTATCCCCGCAGAGTCAATATGCACGTAAGTGACACCGGTTTCGCTGTGCTTCTGGCGGTCAGTAGAAAGGGGCTTAATCCCGATGAAATCACCATCGCTGAATTACTCAAACCCCAGGGCTATGCAACGGCCTGCATAGGTAAGTGGCACTTAGGTGACCAGCCCGAATTTCTGCCTACAAGACAGGGTTTAGATTATTACTATGGTATCCCCTACAGCAACAATATGGGTAAGAAGCCTAATTTTCAGAGCTGGCCGCCTCTGCCTTTGATGCAGAATGAGAAGGTTATTGAAGCTCCCGCTGATCAGAACACCCTGACAAAGCGCTACACAGAAGAGACAATCAAATTCATCACAGCCAATAAGGATAAGCCTTTCTTTATTTATCTGCCGCATACAATGCCGCATGAACCTCTTCACGCCAGCGAGCAGTTCCGCGGCAAAAGCGCCAACGGCCTATATAGCGATGTCGTCGAAGAAATTGACTGGTCAACCGGCCAAATCCTCGCCACGCTCAAAAAGCTGGACATTGATGACCGTACTCTGGTCGTATTCACATCGGACAATGGTCCATGGCCTCCTGGTTCGCCTGGACCACTAAAAGGAACTAAGGGTACCACTTGGGAGGGAGGTATGCGCGAGCCGTGTGTGATGCGCTGGCCCGGCAAAATTCCCGCAGGCAAAACCTGCGACGAATTGGCTTCTATACTGGACTTGATGCCCACTTTAGCTCAACTGGCCGGCACGAGAGCCCCAACCGACCGCATCATAGATGGCAAAAACATCTGGCCCCTCATGTCCGGTAAAAAAGGAGCAAAGTCACCGCACGAGGCCTTTTATTATTACCAGATGGACCAACTGCAGGCGGTACGCTCCGGTAAGTGGAAGCTGCATCTGCCACTAAAGCTTAGAAGAAGGCTCTTGGAAAGGGACATATCTGAAAGTGTACTTCAACTATATGACCTGGAAGCCGACATCGGTGAAACGACGAATGTTGCTGACAAACATCCTGACGTTGTCAAGTGCCTTCTCGCCCTTGCTGAAAAGGCACGAGAAGACCTTGGCGATGTCGATCGCGAGGGCAACCAGCGGCCGGCCGGCTGGGTTGTAACTCCGAAGCCATTGCTATTATCATCAAAATCGCAAGATAGTTATTGATAATGGAAAAACGATAGTGTAAATAGTTAGCCCTCCAGTTTATTAGAGGGTCGTTTAGCCTTTGCTGGCAAGCCTGCCCTGAGCTTGCCGAAGGGGCGATGCTTAAAAAATTGAAATCAATAAAATGGCGATAATGAATAAAATTTCAATTGAGCAATACCTGGAAAAAGTTGCACAATTTACCGACAGCGAATACGGCAAGCTGGTCAGAGGGCAGTTTAAGGACATCGAAGGCAACAGTGAGCTTGGTATGTTAGCTGCGCCCACAAAAGAGGAATTGGAACAATTGAAAAAAGCAGTGGCAATAATGACACTGAGCGAAAAACAAAACGCCGGCAATTTAACTGATGACCAGATACAAAGAATCGCAGATGATGCTCGAGTTGACCCTGCAAACTTTGCAATCTTCATAAACGGTTACGCCCTGGAATGCAGACGGGTTTCTCCGTCCAAATTGGGTGGGGACTTGCGAAAATCTACTACGGCGGAAACTAATTAATAAAACCAAAATTCGCAGAGAATACTTGGATTGGCCGGGCAAATGTTGTAAATTCTTAAAAGTTGTTTTTACATTGTAAACGTGTTTCGTGATTTAATGCAGACAGAATGCTAAAAGTATATTTGAAGGAAATCTTCAAAATTGCGCAGAAAGGTGATGCCAGAGAAGAAAGTTATTATAAAGCCTTGGCATCGTTGATGGAGAATTTCACGCAATCTATAAAAAGGCCAAAAACACAAGTTACAATTCTCCCCAAAAAAACAGAAGCGGGTAATCCTGATTTTCGAATATGGGATGGCAGACAGAATATAGTCGGCTATATCGAAGCGAAAACTCCCACAGAAGAAAACCTTGATAAAATCGAGGAATCAGAGCAGTTGAAACGGTACCGTGGTGCTTTTGCTAATGTGCTCTTGACCAATTTTTTTGAGTTTCGACTGTATCGAAATGGCAGCCTGATTGATAAAGTCCAAATAGGACGCCCTTTTATTGCCACGCAGCTAAAGGTTGTCCCGCCGGTTGAAAATGAAGATAAATTTCTTGAGCTGTTAAACAAATTTTTCACCTTTTCCTTGCCGCGAACCTACACCCCAAAAACGCTTGCAGAAGCTCTTGCCTGCAGGACGCATTACCTGCGAGAGCAGGTGCTGCTCGAGCTTGATAGAAGCAACGGTGACCTACGGGGATTTTACGAGGCATTTCAACAGCACCTTATCGCAGGCCTTACGAAAGAAGATTTTGCTGATATGTATGCCCAGACCATAACCTATGGCCTTTTCGCCGCGAGCACCCGCTCAACGGACCAATTTACCAGGAGGGCCGCCTTTGACAGCATCCCCAGGACTATTGGCATCCTCCGTGATGTATTTCGCTTCGTTTCGCTCGAAGAGCCCGGAGAACAACTGAGCTGGATAATTGACGATGCCGCAAATGTACTTGCCGTCGCAGATGTTAAGAACATCCTTCATCGATATTTCGTCGAAGGCAGGGGCAAAGACCCCGTTGTGCACTTCTATGAGACCTTTCTTGCAGCGTACGACCCAAAAGAAAGAGAGCAGCGCGGAGTATATTATACACCCCAGGAAGTTGTCTCTTACATCGTCCGCTCCCTCAATATAATTCTGAAAGACTACTTTGACAAGGCAGACGGCTTTGCAGCAGATTCAATAACTGTCCTCGACCCCGCCGCCGGAACACTGACTTTTCTGGCCGAAGCCGCTGCCGTCACCGTCAACGAGTTTTCTGTCAGCTACGGAAACGCCGGTATAACTGAGCTTATAAAAAAACACGTTTTGAGAAACTTCTATGCTTTTGAATTGATGATGGCTCCTTACGCCATCGGACATCTGAAGATGGGTTTTCTCCTGGAAGAATTGGGCTATAAACTTGCCGATGATGATAGGTTCAGGCTTTATTTGACAAACACGCTTGATATGGAGGAGCTCGCAGAGACCGCTTTGCCCGGCATGAGCTCCCTCTCCAAAGAATCGCACGCCGCCGGCAAAGTAAAGAAACAAACGCCTATTCTCGTTATCCTGGGAAATCCCCCTTACTCCGGGCATTCAGCCAATAGAAGGCCCTGGATAAGCAAGGAAATCAAGCAATACTATAAAGTTGACGGCAAAGATTTAGATGAGAAAAATCCAAAATGGCTGCAGGACGATTACGTCAAGTTCATTCGTTTCGCCCAGTGGAAAATTGACCGGGCCGGAGAGGGCGTCCTCGGTTTCATCACCAATCACAGTTATCTCGACAACCCTACTTTCAGAGGCATGCGCTGGTCTTTGCTGAACAGCTTCGACCACATCTATGTGCTGGATCTGCACGGCAACGCCAAGAAAAAGGAAAAATGCCCCGACGGCTCCAAAGACCAAAACGTCTTCGACATCCAGCAGGGCGTCGCAATTATCTTAGCCGTCAAGAAAAAAGGTCTGAAAAAAAACATTTCACACGCCGACCTCTGGGGACTGCGCGAAGACAAATACAACTGGCTAATAAGCAACGACATGAAAACCACTAACTGGAAAAAACTCACACCCAAATCAGAATTTTACTTCTTTGTTGCCAGAGACGAAAAACTCTTGGGTCGTTACCAGAAGTATTCTAAGATTACCGACATACTTCCCACAAACAGCGTAGGGGTCGTAACCAGCCGCGACAAATTTGTCATCGACGCCGGCAGCGCAGAACTCAAAAAACGCATAAGAATGTTCCGCGATGAAAATATCCCGGATAGCATGATAAAGCAGGCCTTCGGCTTGAAGGACAAGACCACCTGGAAGGTAAAAACCGCTCGGAAGAAGGTAACGGACGAAGAAAACTGGGAAAAACAAGTGATACCTATTCTCTATAGGCCATTTGACCAGCAGTGGGTCTTTTATAACGACGCAGTGGTCGAGCGAACCCGAAAAGAGGTTATGCGTCACATGATGCGGGAGAATCTGGCACTATGCGTTGGAAGAGCCGGCCAGGTTGTAGGTCTGGAAAAGCCGTGGAATATCGTATTTTGTGCAGAGACTATCACCGACCTTAATCTCTTCTATCGGGGCGGGAATGTCACTTTTCCTCTCTATCTTTATCCCGAGGAGGACTTGTACAACAATAACAAAGCCAGAACGTATCGGCGCGAGGTAAATATTGCGCGAGGCATATTTGACGCGCTGGATAAGGTGTACGGCAGAAACCCGCAGCCGGTGCAGGTGCTCTACTACATATACGCAGTGCTCTACTCGAACACCTACCGAAAAAAGTATGCAGAATTTTTGAAAAGCGATTTTCCCCGAATTCCGTTCTCCGCCGACCCCCAACTGTTTCGTGCGATGGCCAAACTCGGCGGAGAGTTGGTCGATTTACATCTGATGAAATCAAACAGGCTCGATAAACCCGTTGCCAGGTTTGAAGGCCAAGGCGACCGCCTGGTGCAAAAAATAGAGTATAATCAGAAGAAACGTCTGATATATATAAATGAAGGCCAGCACTTTGGACCCGTCGGTGAGGATATATGGGACTACCAGATTGGCGGATACCAGGTTCTGGATAAATGGCTCAAAGACAGAAAAAATCATCGGCTTCCTCTGGACGCCATTAAGCATTACTGTAGAATAGCCACGGCAATAAAGCAGACAATTGGCCTTCAGAAGAAAATAGACGAGCTTTACTCCGCTATCGACAGGAACTTCGTTCGTATTTGACAGATTGACCAAACGTGTTCCGTGAACCCTGATTGTATGGGTCGCGGGAATTGATTATAAATGAAAGAAAGGGAAAAATTATGGCAGTAAAGTTGAGAATGACGAGGATGGGCAGGCGGCATCGGCCGTTCTTTAGAATCAATGCGGTCGAATCACGCACGCCTCGCGACGGCAAAATTCTTGAAAAATTGGGCCACTACGACCCGATTGAAAAGGACCCGGCTAAGCAGATTGTCCTCAACCTCGAACGTACGGAGTATTGGCTCGAAAAAGGTGCAATACCTTCCGATACCGTCTCGCAAATCCTGCTTCGCGCCGGATTAAAACACAAATACGCCGAAGAAAAGGCTGCGCGCCGGGCAAGGGCCCGGGCCGTAGCCGGCGCTAAAGGCAAGCTGTTCAACAAAGCTCAAAGAATTGCCGCCAAGAAAGAAACTGAGGCAGCAGCCGAAAAGATAAAAACTGAAGCTGAAGCCAAGACTAAAGAAGCAGAAGAAAAAGCCAAAGCCGAGGCAGCAGCCGAAAAGGCAAAAGCCGAAGCCGAAGCCAGGGTCAAAGAAGCCGAAGAAAAAACCAAGGCAGAAGCCGAAGCCAAAGCTCAACCCGAAGCCGAAGTAAAGTCCGAAACTGAAAAGGCGGAGGAAAAGGTCGAGGCCAAAACCGAACCTGTAGAGGAAAAGCCCGAACCCGAAGCAGCAGCCAAAGAAGAACCCGAAGGCAAGGCTAAAGAAGAAGCCGAAACCAAGGCTGATGAAGAGAAAACCGAATAACAAAACTTCTTTCGTCAGTTGCTGACGATATTTAGCCCCACACTTGCCCTGAGCGAAGTCGAAGGGTTTTTTCGTGGGGCTTTGACCCAAAAACCGATGCGAGTGGATATTCTTACACTTTTCCCCCGGATGTTCGAATCGCTCTTGAGCTGCTCGATATTAAAGAGGGCTCAGGAGATGTCTCTGGTCGAAATCGCTCTTACTGATATAAGGGACTTCGCTCCTGATAGTTATAGAAAGGTTGACGATAAACCTTATGGCGGCGGGCCGGGTATGGTAATGATGCCGGGCCCTGTCTTCGACTGCGTTGAGCACGTCCGAAAGTTATCGCCTGAAAAAGGCCGGGCTATCCTCCTGACCCCCCAGGGAAAAAAATTTGACCAGAAAAAAGCTGTTGAACTAAGCAAAGAAAAACGGATAATTTTAATCGCCGGCAAATATGAAGGTTTCGATGAGCGAATCCGCATCGGCCTCGGTGCCGAGCAAATCTCGATAGGCGATTATGTCTTAAACGGCGGCGAGCTGCCCGCTATGGTAATCATTGATGCGGTAGTCAGATTATTGCCCGGCGCCCTTGGCGATGAGGACTCAACCAAAGATGATACATTCAGCGAAGGCCTTTTGGAATACCCGCAATATACAAGGCCGGAGGTCTTTCGCGATATGAAGGTCCCTGATATTCTCTTAAGCGGCGACCACCCCAAAATCGCCGAATGGCGACGCCAACAAGCCCTCGAACGTACAAAAAAATGGAGGCCGGATTTGTTAGAAATGAACAAAGGCAGAAAGGATAAACAGAGATGAAGACAAAATCAGAATCCACAAATTCAAAACCACATGCACAGAGTAAGGCCCCATTAGTCAACATTAAATCACTTGGGCCCGTACCCGACCTGGAGGAGCACGTCCAGCCGGACTGGTGGCGGCGGATTTTTAATTCAATCTATCTGAAAACGGATGGTGACGTGATTGATGATGCGCAGATAACTACCAAAGAGGTAAGCCTGTTTTCGGATATCCTTAAGTTGTCACCGCAGTACAAAATTCTGGACCTGTGCTGCGGACAGGGACGGATTGCTCTTGAGCTGGCAAGACGGGGATTCAGCAACGTTGAAGGACTGGATCGCTCTCGCTACCTGATTCAAAAGGCCAAAGCTCAAAATAAAAAAGAAGGGTTGAGCGTTAAGTTCAGAGAGGGAGACGCCAGAAAACTTCCATATCAGCCGGACACCTTTGACGTCGTTCTGATTCTCGGAAATAGTTTCGGCTATTTTGAAACACCGCAGGATGACATTAGAGTTCTAAAAGAGGTCTTCAGGGTGTTAAAACCCTGGGGAAGGATGCTTATAGACGTTGCCGATGGCGTGTATTTAAGAAAGCGTTTCCAGCCGAGGTCGTGGGAATGGATAGACAAAAATTATTTCGTCTGCAGGGAGCGGTCACTTTCTTTGGACAAACAGCGTTTAATCTCGAGGGAAGTGGTCACCCACGCGCAAAAAGGAGTTGTTGCAGACCAGTTTTATGCTGAAAGATTGTACACGCAAAAGAGTCTGGAAGAGCTGCTGCGGACAGCGGGTTTCAGCGAAGTCATTGTTCACAGTCAGTTGGCGGTAGATTCACAGCGCAACCAGGACCTCGGAATGATGGAAAGGCGTATTATTGTTACCACCCTGGTCAGAAAGGACTGGATGCCTGTTAAGAGAAAAAAGGAATTCAAAAATGTCACTGTGATTTTTGGTGACCCCAATAAGCCCGACCCCTTGAAGCCGTTGTGCATCTTTGACGATGACGACTTTTACACAATTGACCAGCTCAAAAACGCACTGCGAGAGCTCGACGGCTATTACTACACGTATCTTAATAATCACGACACCCTCTTTAACGATTTGCTCAAGCTCAACACAAAAACCGATTTTGTCCTCAATCTCTGCGATGAGGGTTACAGCAACGACCCCAGAAAAGAGCTGCACGTGCCCGCCTTACTGGAAACACTCGGAATGCCTTATACCGGCGGCGGACCCCAGTGCCTGGCCTTTTGCTATGACAAGTCCCTCGTGCGCGGAATTGCCAAGGAAATGGACATACCAGTTGCTGAAGCCTTCTTTATCAGGCCCGAAGAAAGCACCTTTGAGCTGCCGTTCGGATTTCCTGTTATCGTAAAACCGAACTTCGGTGATTCAAGCTTCGGAATAACCCAGAGAAGTGTCGCAAGCTCCGCCGAGCAGCTCGTCAACGCCATTTCCGAAATAAGAGAAAAGTTCGGATACGAGAAACCCATCCTAATCGAAGAATTTCTCACCGGCAAAGACTTCACCGTCGGCATAATAGGTAATCCGCCCGAATCGTACACCGTCCTGCCTATCATCCAGGAGGATTACTCTGTTCTGCCGCCTGAGCTGCCCAGGATATGCGGATATGAGGCAAAATGGATGCCCGATTCGCCGTATTGGCAGATTAAGTCCATACCGGCTGACCTGCCGGAAGACATGGAAAAAATCGTTGTCGAGTATTGTCTGAAGCTCTTCGAGAGACTCGAGTGTAGAGATTACTGCAGGTTCGATTGGAGAGTTGATTCCCGGGGAAATCCCAGAATTCTTGAGGTCAACCCAAATCCCGGCTGGTGCTGGGACGGACATCTGGCAAAAATGTCAAGAATCGCTGGAATGTCCTATACGCAAATGTTGGAGGTAATCCTGCACGCAGCCGAAGAGAGGTTGCATATCCAGGTACCGCTCGAGAAAGAACAGATGCCCGAATCCCAGCAAAAACCATCACAAAGCGCCGGAGAGCAAAATGGACCCCGTTAGAAACTTGAAAGTGGACAAGGGTATAAAAGAATCCACTTTGGAACCTATTTTTCAATTTCCAAAAGAACACGAAACGAAATTTTCTTACGGGGTAAGCCGACGCGAATTTCTATCTCTCGCAGCCGGTGGCTCCATAGCCGCTGCGTTGTGTTTAACCGGCTGCGAAAGCGAGCTTGCCGCACTTGGTGCCGCTGCGAAAAGACGACCAAGCATTATCTTTTTACTGACTGACGACCAGCGGGCCGACACAATGGGCTGCGCCGGCAATCCCATTATCCAGACCCCGAATATGGATGCCCTCGCGGCGAATGGCGTAAGATTCAGGAACGCCTTTGTTACAACCTCTATATGCGCCTCCAGCCGTGCCAGCATCTTCACCGGCCAATGGACGCGCCGGCACGGAATCATCGACTTCGGCACGCATTTCTCCGAGGCAGCGCTGGTGCAAACTTATCCGATGCTCCTGAGCCGGGACGGATACCGAATCGGCTTTATAGGAAAATATGGCGTCGGGCCAGAAAAGGATTTACCCATCGACAAATACGACTACTGGAAGGGCTTCCCCGGACAGGGCATATACGAGCACAAAGACGAAAACGGCAGCTACAAACATTTGACACAGATTATGGGCGAGCAGGCGGTCGAGTTTCTAAACGGCTGCTCACAAGACCGGCCGTTTTGCCTGTCCGTAAGTTTCAAGGCGCCTCACGTCCAGGATAATGACCCGCGCCAGTTTATTTACGACCGCGCTTACGAGAATCTATACAGTGACGTTACTATTCCAACACCAGAAACGGCCGACCCACGCTATTTTGATGCCTTGCCTGAATTCCTGCGAACCTCCGAAGCCCGCAGGCGTTGGAATATACGTTTTCCAAATCCCGAAA
>JBAQFY010000256.1:0-3103 GCA_049287505.1 Sedimentisphaerales bacterium
CCTGGGCACGCCACTGGTCTGCAAAGATAAATACAAGATTCGGCTTTCGCGCGGACTTTGCGCCAAGAAACTCTGCACCGGCACATCCCGCTAAACCTGACCCTAAGAAAACCGAAGCTGCTCCAAGCCCAACTGCCTGCAGAAACTCTCTTCGTTTAATATGTCCTTTTTTCATAAGATGTTCTTATCCGCCAACCCTAACTATCGGCTCTTCTATGAACAACAGGAATCCAGATAAAATCAGCACAGAATTCAAAAACCCTCTGAAAGCAATTGCTTTACCGGTTCACCCCGCCCGTCTTTGACGGGACGGGGTTCAATCCGTACTGTGCGAATCTGCCAAGGCCGAAAAGTCAACAACCCAGACACGGTTTCACCCTCACGCCCCGCGAGGTCCACCTCGGTCAATCGAGCCTTTCCCGGCAGGTAGTCAAGGGAGGCACGACTGTTACGCCCCATATATTCATACATCCGAATATAACTTTTTCCTTCCTTGCTATACAGAGCGGAAACAACCACCTCCAAAGACGCGACATCCAATAAACGCAAGTCACTTCCAAGACGGCCATCCCCGGGAGCAGTACAAACACTGACACAAGGGAAATTATACTCTAACGCACGTCGATGCAGGTCTGCCTGGCGCCAGTCTCCACCAAAGGGATAAAGTGCAAATTCATAGGTGAAGTCACCGTTGAGCATCCGAGTGCCCCAAACATAATACATAGCGTACGCCAGCGGAACCGAAAAGCCCCCATCCGCCTCGCGAATAGAGCCCATAGCGCCTCGATTGAAAACCGCTAAGCCCTTACTGCCATCTATTATTGCCGTCCAGTAAAGACCGTTTATATAGCGGTCTGAGGTCTCGGCGATAGCAAAAGGAAGGTCGCGTACGCTGAGGCTGTCGTCTCCGACCGCCGGAAAAATTTTGAAACGCAATTTATCTTCATGCACAAAGGGCGATTGGGAATCCCGCATATTGTCGCTCAAGCGACCGATTTTCTGACCTTGAAACTGAAAACGGACCCGACAATCAAGTTGGGGGCTATCCGCCCGTATAATTATCTCCAGCATATAAGGAATACTGCCAATCGCACCACTTTCACGAGCCGTCGCCCAGGGTGCTCCGTTGCGACCTTGCTCAAGAACCCACAAGCCCTTCGACTCGCAGTGCCGGCCGTCAATTTTGCCGGCAAAGAAGCCGCTTCTTCCGCCGGATTTTAAAAGGTTTTCCTTAGTGCTTCGGTCCACGAGTGAGCGTATCCCCCCTTCCTGATTGAAACGAACTACTAAATGCGGTGTTGTGATACACAGATTCTCCTCATCTATCTCAATACTCGTGCTATTTTGCACCGGCCTGTCCTGTGAAGGCACGAGTGCATAGGACACAAACCCAAGCGCTGGAACGTCAGCCGAAATTGCCATATAGGCCTTTTGAATACTTCCATCGGAATAGCGGTCCGCTGATAACACTGCTGCCGGTACCTTTTTGTTGCCGTGCTGCACTCCAAGGGCTTTGGCAGCACCTTTCGGCAAAGAGACCATAACTTCGACCCACTCCTTGCGAGGCCACGAGTTTGGATTAAAAACCGTTACCTGTGCAATCTTTCCGCCTTCCATACGTGAGGCCACGTAACGCAAACAAGCATCCTTAACACGACCGGAAGCTGTCAGAGAAGCTGTCAGGAATTTGCGGGCGTCAGGGAGCAATCCACATATCTGAACATCATGGTGTTGTGCAACCAGCAGGTTTCTCCACGCCTGGCGAACCTCGCTCTCGTGGTCTGAACCGCCGAGCAGGTGCTCTATTGCCGCCAACCGCTCCGCCGTCAATACCTCCACCTCCGCACGGCGGCTTGTATTCCAAATCTCATTGCCGCAATAGCCCCATGGCATCCGTACATGAAAATCATTAGGAACCGTTTTTAACTCCTTCTTAGGAGCTGGAAATGTAGGAAATATCTCCTCAAGAAGCATCCACTGGTACTGCTCTTTGCCCTTGTACTTTCTAACAAGCTCCTCACGACGTAAACCCGCATCGTCAGCACGCGTGGCCAGAAGCGGTTTAATATGTGCAAAATCTTCACGGAATTTCTCCAAAGGGGTATCGCACTGCGGCCCGGGATAGCGGGTTAAAATCCAGTTGTCTTTTGTCGTGCGTCCGAATTCTGCCCCCTCGCCCACATAAGTGGGAATCGTCGCAATGCGTGAGCCGTCCAATCCCACCCACCAGCCAATTGCCGCATCGAAGGTCGGATTATAGCCATACATCATATAATGTGTACGCATGATAGAGCCTGTAAAACCAAATCCAGTGAGTATCTGCGGAATCTGGCTGTGCATAGCATGTTCGCTCATCAGATAAACATCCGGCGCGCAGCCAAAATGACGCCGGTCTGTTTCTAAAGCGTAGCCGATTTGGCGGATGTTGGATTCCTCGTTGATGAACACCGATAGTGGCTGACCGTATGTACAACTGCCTATTCCAAACCGTCCTGGATAACGTTTCAGGTATCCACGTATTTCCTCTAACACCTCAGGATTATGCTCAGCAAGATAATCATAAGTATAAGCCTCGTTTTCCAGCCCTATCTTAAAGCTGGGATAGCGGTCCAGCCAATCAATGGCACTACGAAGGTGTTTCAAGAAATGCTCCTGGCCCCAGAGCACCACTCCACCGTGGTCATAAGTCAGCAGATAAAATGTTGACATAGATTCATCTTCTTTAGCCACCGCCTCATCCGCCAACACAGTTGCAGCCAAAGATAAAATTAAAATAGTCAGGTAATATCGCCAAACCATTTTTCTGTTCATAAATCTCTTTTGAATTGAAATATAAAAGCCTCCGGTGAAATACATAAAGGTACAGATAACTCCCGAGCTCACTACACCAGCTCTTTGAGATAGCTGATGCTTCGCTCCGCCTGTTCCACAGTACCACACTCAACACTCAATACAACATCACGCGGTGCATCTTTACATACATCGATGACTTTTTTCCAGTCGATAACACCATCGCCGCAAGCGCAGCCGGCCGGAGTACCCGTTACCTTACCGCGCTCGTCCTGGGATTGTTGCATCGAAATATCTTTAGCGTGCAGGTGGA
>JBAQFY010000257.1:0-19378 GCA_049287505.1 Sedimentisphaerales bacterium
ACTATGACCCTCGAAAAGCCCAAAAATCAAAAAAACAATAGATGGCCGTCTATTAGCGAACATCTCAGGAGGTGGTGGGCGACAAAGCCTGAATTTTTGAAATTTATCTTGCAGTTTTCAGCGCAAAGGCCAGAATAACTCGGTACGAAATACACAATACGATATACCAGATACGAGAAAGGGACCCAAAATGGAAGTCAAGAAGGTTCTGGAGCAGGTCGAAAAGGACGATATCAAATTCATCACCCTGCAATTTACTGATTTATTAGGTGTTATAAAGGAAGTCATCATACCGGTTGCAGAGTTAGAGGGAGCGTCTCGCGACGGCGTTTGGTTTGACGGCTCTTCGGTTGAAGGCTTTGCCCGAATACAGGAAAGCGACCTGTTCTTGAAGCCGGATATAGCGACTTACGCTGTTGTGCCCTGGCTGACCGAAGACGGCAGAACCGCAAGGTTGATATGCGATATCTACCGCGCAGACGGCAAGCCCTTCGAAGGAGACCCCAGATTTATTCTCAAGCAGACAGCCGCCGAAGCCGCAAAGGAAGGTTTTGAATATAACGTCGGGCCTGAGCCGGAATTCTATTTGTTCAGGGCTGGCGGGCAAAACAGGACCTCGCCCATAGATTATAGCGGCTATTTTGACCTTTCTTCTCATGAAGGATACAAAACCATAAAAAAGATAATAGCGGCACTTGAGAATTTTGGGATTAAGGTCGAAATGTCTCATCACGAAGTCGGCTTCGGTCAATACGAAATAGATTTTAATTACGGACAATGTCTGAATGCGGCCGACAAGGTGCTTACATTAAAGTACACCGCAAAGAAAATCGCTCAAATGCACGACCTGCATGCGACCTTTATGCCGAAGCCGATAATGGGCAGGGCCGGCTCCGGAATGCACGTTCATCAAAGCTTGTTTGATACCAGCTCGAAAACAAATGCCTTTTACGACAAGGACCATAAGTACAATTTGTCGAAAATCGCTTTTAGTTTTATTGCAGGCCAGATAAAACATATAAACGCAATGTGCGCTATTCTTTGTCCTACTGTCAACTCCTATAAGAGACTGGTCTCCGGATTCGAGGCACCAGTTTATATTACCTGGGCGGCTATGAACCGCTCGGCACTTTTGAGAGTGCCGAAATGGTTCAAGGCCAAAAGCGAAGCCGCTCGCATCGAGCTGCGATGTCCGGACCCTGCGTGCAATCCCTATCTGGCATTTGCCGTTATGCTGAGAGCAGGGCTGGACGGAATTAAAAATGACCTGACGCCGCCTGAGCCGGTCGAAGAAAATATATACAGCCTCGATGATGAAAGTCTGGTTCAGAAAAATATTGACGTCCTGCCAACGTCATTAAAGGAAGCTCTGGATGCGTTGAAAAAAGACAAAGTCTTGCAGGAGGTTCTCGGAGAGCACTTGTTTGAAAGATACATTGACGTAAAGACGAAAGAGTGGGACGAGTTTAAGAAACAGGTTACAAATTGGGAAATAGATACATACTTAGATATTTTCTAAATTCTCGATGATGGCACAACGGAAAAAACGGGTTATTATTCTCAAACGACAGGCTCACCGGGATGATTGAGATTCGCAAAGGAAAGCCGAGTGACTCAAAACATATCGTTGAGCTTCAGCTACAAATGGCAAGGGAGACGGAGGGCCTGGAGCTGGATAAGACGGTGGTGAGCAAAGGAGTACACGGCGTTTTCCAGGAACCGGCACGGGGGACATACTGGATAGCGGAGGAAAAAGGTGAGGTCTTGGGAGTGCTTCTGGCAATACCGGAATGGAGCGACTGGCGGAATGCAACGGTGCTGTGGATACATTCACTTTATGTCATTCCCAAAGCGCGCGGACAAGGGGTATTCAAAAAGCTATATTTGAATTTGAAAAAGCAGGTGGAGCAGTCGCAGGAGCTGGCAGGGATACGTCTTTACGTGGATAAGCAAAATAAGCCGGCACAGAAAGTATATGAAAAACTGGGCATGAACAAACACCACTATGAGCTTTATGAATGGCTAAAGTGAACCGCAAACGCCGGAAGCAGAAAAAATGGAACAGGCGGCAATTACCTTCACCTATGCAGGCTATGCGTTAGATATTCACATCGACGCTGTGGAGCAAATGTTGGTTATAACATATTGGAAAAGATAAGATGAATGAAGGTAAAGTAGTAACGGTGGTCTTGTTGGTGGGGACGGTTGTGTTTTTGAGTTCTTGTGCCGCGCCGCAGACCATACCGTTGCTGGACGCTGCTCCTGACCAAAACGTCAAACTTGACTACAGTGGCCGGATGTTAATGGTTACGCACCCACTGCTTGGTGACAAACCGCTAAGGATAGACTGCATGGAGGCCTACTGCAAAAAAGGTTCGACACATCGCCGTTGGGAGAACACTATTATCCCGCAGCAAAATGAGGTTGTCTCGAAATCACCTCACGAAATCAAGGTCAAGACATCCCTGGCAATGGGTGTTGAAGTAATGCATCGGTTTGCAGTTGTGGCGGATGAAATCCTCTTCGAGGCAACCTTCACCAACCTGAACGACAAAGCTGTGGACGTTGAATGGATGCAGCCTTGTATCCGCATCGCCGATTTCGCGGGTTTGGGTCAGGATGAGTATATCTCCAGGTGTTTTATCTTCACCAAAAAAGGCCTGACGCGTCTGAACGAGACAAACCGAACGGAAGAAGCCATTTATCGGGGCGGGCAGGTTTACGTTCCGGCCGGTATCAATCGCGATGACGTCAACCCCCGGCCGCTCAGCCCGGACGTCCCGGCCAATAACCTAATCGGGTGCTTCTCCGCCGATGAAAAAGCTTTACTGGCCACCGCCTGGACAGACGTGCAGGAGCTTTTCCAGGGCGTAATCGTCTGCATTCACGCCGACCCGCGCATCGGCGGTCTGGCCCCACATCAGACCAAGAAAATCTGGGGAAAGCTCTACATCATCCCGAACGACATCAACGAATTACTGCGGCGCTACCACCGAGACCTCGAGACCAAACCTGGTGATTGATTATTTATCTCCCCGTTTTTCCATGACCGTTGGGCCCTTTATAGATTTACTGGTATGCCTCGGTCTCTGAGGTATTCTTTCATTTGTTTTATAGTGTAATTTTCAAAGTGTGTGATTGAGGCCATAAGCACTGCGTCTGCACCGCCGTCAACAATTGCATCGTACAGGTGCTCGAGTGTTCCCGCACCCCCGGAGGCGATTACAGGGATATTGACCGCATCGGTAACAGCTTTGTTCAGCTCATTGTCGTAACCTGCTTTAGTGCCGTCGGCGTCCATACTGGTCAGCAATATTTCGCCGGCACCCAATTTTTCGCCTTTAACAGCCCATTCAACCACATCAATATCGGTCGGTTCCGAGCCGGCCTTTACACAGACCTGCCATTTGCCTTTTTTGTCTTTCGAACGGCGGGCATCAATGGCAAGGACAATACACTGGTTTCCAAAACGCTGGGCAGCTTCGGTAAGCAGGTTCGGGTTTTCAACAGCGGCGGTGTTCACCGAGACTTTTTCAGCCCCGCTTCGCAGAAGCTCATCGATTTGCTCGACGGTTTGTATGCCGCCGCCTACCGTGAACGGGATAAAGACATTTTCGGCTACCTTTTCGACAAGCTCGACAATCGTTTTGCGAAAGTGAATAGTCGCGGTAATATCGAGAAACACCAGCTCATCGGCGCCGGTGTCACTATATCTTGCACCTAATTCCAC
Organism: Sedimentisphaerales bacterium; assembly: GCA_049287505.1. Lineage (GTDB taxonomy): Bacteria > Planctomycetota > Phycisphaerae > Sedimentisphaerales > Anaerobacaceae > NIOZ-UU13. Next base: position 3,731 of record JBAQFY010000257.1, read on the forward strand.
GGGGTCACCCGCATCGCGAAGGTTCAGGAAATGGACGCCCTTAACCACGCGGTTGTCTTTAACGTCGAGACAGGGAATAATTCTTTTCGTCAGCATTTTTGCGCTTGCCGCTTACAAATATCATAGAAATTCTGCAAAACCTTCAATCCGGTTTTACCGCTTTTTTCGGGGTGAAACTGCGTGCCGTATATATTTGCCTTCTGGACTGATGCGGGCAAATCAAAACCGTAGTCGGAATATGCGACCCTGGCCTGGCTGTCCGTAACCTCTGCATAGAAAGAGTGTGCGAAATAGAAATGTTTTTCACTTCCAAGCCCGGCAAATAAATCCATATCTTCCGGCAGCTCGACCAAATTCCAGCCCATGTGCGGGACCACTCGGCCGGGCGGAATAGAAACAACACTTCCGGATACTAATCCCAGGCCTTTGTGTCGGCCATATTCGCTGCTTGTCTCAAAAAGCATCTGGTAACCGACGCAAATACCCAAAAGTGGTGTTCCACCCAAAACAACCTCTTTTATAAGCTCCGCAAGGGAGCCCAAGGCGCTGACCGCATACCCAAACGCGGCAACTCCCGGCAGAACAATGCCGGTGGCGTTTTCAATGGTCTTAGGTTCACAGCTAAGCTTTACCTCGCAGCCGATATGCCGAAATGCGTTACATACGCTCTTGACATTTCCAATGTTATAATCAATAACAACTATCATAACCAAATTAAACGATATAAAAGCCCTTTCGTCAAATAATACCTGGCAATGCGTCTATGTCGAATTGATTTGTAAGACGAACAAAATTGCCCTATAATAACGAGCAAAATTTGACTGGAATTGTGAAAAAGCGTTTTTTCTTTTGGCAATGCGTTATGATGGAGGTGTTTTTTGCCGATTTATCTTTCAGCAAGACTCTGACTCATAAAGGAATATATGGAATATACGAGTGTGTGGCATAGTAGCTTATCTCGGTAAAAAAGCAGCACAGCCAATTCTAATAGAGGGCCTAAAGCGGCTGGAATATCGTGGCTATGATTCGGCCGGCGTGGCGCTAGTGGGCAGCGGTGCGATAAGAATCAAAAAAACCAGCGGCAGAATCAGCGCTCTGGAAGAGATTTTAGACGAGCCTAACGTTACCGAGACTTTCGGTATCGGCCATACACGCTGGGCCACACACGGAGAACCAAACTCTGTTAACGCACATCCACATCTGGACTATACCGGCAAAATCGCTGTCGTTCATAATGGCATTATCGAAAACTATGGTACATTAAAAACCTGGCTCCGAAACGAGGGAGCTGAGTTTGCCAGCGAAACCGATACGGAGGTAATAGCAAACTTAATCGGCTATTTTTACACCAAAGGCGACAGTGAGGAGCAACAGAATTCTCATGGGCAGAACAAATTTGAATGGGCGGTTCAACGGGCCCTTCAGGAGCTGCACGGCACTTTCGGCCTGGCGATTGTCTGCTCAGACTTTCCTGATATGCTCATTGGAGCCAAAAAGGGCAGCCCCTTGATTTTGGGCGTTGGTGATAACGAATATATCCTGGCCTCGGATGCGGCTGCAATTGTAGAGCATACAACCCAGGCAATATATCTGGCTGACAACGAGATGGTTATTGTAAGCCCGGTGGGATTCCATACCAAAACGATTAACAACATTGCCGTCAGCAAAGAGCTAAAGCAGATTGAATTTTCGTTGGAACAGATTGAGTTAGGCGACTTCCCACACTATATGCTCAAGGAGATTTTTGAGCAGCCCAAGGCTCTAAGTACATGTATGGGCGGCCGAATCGACCGCCAAAACAACAGGATTAAACTTGGCGGTATAAATTCTTACCTTCGCGACCTGACGCGCACCAGACGGCTAATTCTGACTGCTTGCGGAACAGCGTTCCACGCCGGCTTGGTCGGCGAATTTTTATTCGAACAGTTGGCACGTATCCCGGCAGAAACCGAATACGCCAGCGAATTTCGATATCGCAACCCAATCATCGAAGACGCGACCGTCGTTATTTCAATAAGTCAGTCCGGAGAAACAATCGACACTCTCGCAGCAGTAGAGGAAGCCAAAGAGCGAGGAGCAACGGTGCTCGGAATTGTCAACGTCGTTGGCTCTTCCATCGCCAGAGCTACCGACGCAGGGATATATTTGCACGTGGGCCCGGAAATCGGCGTTGCCAGCACAAAGGCCTTTACTGCACAGGTGGCTGTCCTGACAATGCTGGCGATTGAATTAGGCAGAAGAAGACACATCAGCAGCGACCAGGCAAATAAATACATAGAGGAGCTTTCCCAGATACCGGATAAGATAAGCATAATACTAAACCAATCCGATTATATTAAAGAAATCGCTGCAGCAAATATCGACCAGGACAACTGGCTTTTCTTAGGCAGAGGCTTTAATTATCCTGTTGCCCTCGAAGGCGCCTTGAAGCTCAAGGAAATAAGCTATATTCACGCTGAGGGTCTGCCGGCTGCGGAGATGAAGCACGGCCCGATTGCTTTAATTGTTGACGGTATGCCCGCGGTTTTTATTGCTACAGCCGGGCCGCAGTATGACAAGATTATGGGCAATATTGCTGAAGTCAGGGCACGCGGCGGCAAAACCATCGTTGTCGCAACCGAGGGCGATGAGAATATCAAACAATACTCTGACCATTTAATTAGCGTCCCCGATGCTCCGGAGCCTTTGCAGCCGATGCTGACCGTTGTGCCCCTGCAACTGTTGGCCTATCACGCTGCTGTGCTCCGCGGGCATGATGTTGACAAACCCCGAAACCTTGCAAAAAGCGTTACAGTCGAGTAAACTGTCTCGCTTGATGATTAGAACAAAAATAATTAATTCAGGCTGGTTTTGGCCCTGCGCAGCAGTGAGACGTTCTCGGTTTGGTTTCACCCTTGTGGAGCTGCTCGTCGTCATAGCAATCATTACACTTTTGCTTTCAGTACTTATGCCGTCGCTTAGAAAAGCCAGGTCTATGGCGGTGCGTGTCAAGTGTGCTCACAACCTCAAGCAAATCGACTTAGCTGTGAGCTTCTATCTCAATGAAAACGATAACACGTATCCCTGTGCCCAGGACCCTCTGCCGGCAGGTTACTGGCTGTGGATGGGACGCGGCTGGCGCTTCTTTGTCGAGCCTTATCTGGGCGGTAATATCGACGTGAACAATCCTTCGGTTCTGTTCTGTCCGCAGGACCATATCGCAAAAGACAAGTACGAGTCCACAAGTTACGCCTACTCGATGGCCTTTTACCACAGACCTGAGCAGATTGACGATATGAACAGCCCGGCCGACACATACGAAAATCCTCAGCCCTCTATCCCCCAGCGAAGCATGGACATAGCCAGGCCGTCAGGAAAGATTCTTATCGGCGAATGGCAAAGCAATCATTTACCTATCGATGATGATAAAGGATGGTGGTGCTGGCAGGGCGGCAGGAATTATCTTTTCGTTGACGGCCAGGTTCATTTCCTTAAAGCTGAACAGATTCGCCCGGCCCGAGATGGACTCCCGGATGCAAACCTGACAGTTCGAGGCATCAAAGGCACAGACTGGCCCCGTTAGAAATTCGACCAAAATCGGGATTTACCTTTCCCACGACAAGAAAAGACGTTATCCTCTAATAAAGATTTCTCCTATTACAATGGTAAAAGTCACCAGAAAAGGCCCCAAAGTTTAAAGGAGAAAGAATGGGGAATGTATGAAGCAGTATAAGGAAATACGGTAATGAACCGTTCTGATGTTAAAGAATTGTACTTTATTACTCTTATTTCCAATGTCCGGTCTGTTATTGAGTACGGGATATTATCCCACAATAAGTCTGTTAAAATTCTCCATGATGATTCTATCGCAATGCTAGAAATGCAGGAGAAGCGCAAGATCAAGAAGATTCCTGGAACGAACAAGAAACTGCACGATTATGCTAATCTCTATTTCGATGCCCATAATCCTATGCTAAGCAGGCGTCGAGATAGAAACAATGAGATATGTGTTTTGCGTATAGATGCGAATGTTCTGGGTTTGCAGGGAGTCATAATTGCAGATCAAAATGCCTCAAGCGAATATGTCCGTTTTTATCCAGTAACACAAGGATTAGTTGCGATCGATAAAGATAGGCTTTTTGCTGAATATTGGACACATCCTGAAAATATTTATGAGGAGTGGGCACACAAGTCCATCAAGTGTGCGGAAGTTCTTGTGCCGGAAGAGGTTGAGCCGCGATACATTTTGGGCGCCTATGTCGCAAATCAAGCAGCTTTGGCTGCTTTCAAGAAACTCAAAATAGAATTGACCGTAAGTATTAAAAGTGATATATTCTTCTAAAAGGATGTTATGAAGATTCTAATAGGTGACATTTTGAAATCCAAAGCACAAACCCTCGTCAACACAGTAAATTGTGTTGGTATTATGGGTAAGGGAATAGCTCTGGAGTTTAAGAAGCGATTTCCCAAGATGTTCAAAGACTATTTAGAACGGTGCAAACGTAATGAAATACATGTAGGTCACCCTTATATATACAAGAGTTTAATAGGTCCGCAGATTGTGAATTTCCCGACCAAAGACCATTGGAAATCTGTCTCCAAAGTAAGCGATATTGAGCAGGGCTTAGATTTTCTTTTAGCACATTATAAAGAATGGGGTATTACTTCGATAGCAATTCCACCGCTCGGCTGTGGAAACGGTCAATTGGAATGGAAAGTCGTTGGCCCCCTGATTTATAGTCGAACCAAACAAATGGAGATTCCTGTTGAAATCTATGCTCCATATGGTACGAGTCCTACAGATCTGACCAAGTCATTTCTAGAAAAAGCCGGCGAATCTGTGAAGCCTGATAACGGCTCCTCAAGAAATAAACAGATTCCCTTTAACCCTGCGTGGATTGGGCTTGTGGAGATTTTACATCGGATCAAGGAACAACCATATCATTACCCTGTTGGCAGAACGACCTTCCAGAAAATTGCATATGTAGCTACTCAACAAGGACTTCCTACAGGATTTAACTATCAGAAATCAAGTTATGGACCCTTTTCCAAAGAACTTAAACTTGCCGAATCAAAGTTAATTAATAATAATCTCTTGCAGGAAGAACGTTTGGACAGAATGTTCGAAGTCAAGGTGGGCCCGAGATTCGATGGATATCGGAAACGCTATGAGTCTTTGCTGGAAAAATACGCTTATGTAATTGAAAAAACCACAGACTTGTTTATGCGAGTGGACACAACACAAGCGGAAACAATTGCCACGGTAATATTTACTGTAACTGCACTTAAGCAAAAGAGCAAATCCCCAGTCTCGGAAATGGATGTCCTTGAAGCAGTAATGCAATGGAAACAGCGAAGGAAACCGAGATTAGATAAAACAACGGTCGCCTCAACTATCCGCAATCTTGGTATGCTGCATTGGCTTGATGTGCAACCTGATGATAGATTACCTGTGTCTGAAGAAAGTGAGATATACGTTTGAGAATATGTTATGTAACGTGATGCCTCATCTGCATAAGTGCGTAATAGTAAATATCCATTCGTTCTGAACTATGAAATACCAAGGACGTCGGCCATTGAATATAAAGCGGGTTCTTTTCCAATCAGCCATTTTGCCGCACGCAGTGCCCCCATTACAAAAGTGTCTCTGCTGTTGGCGGTATGATTTAGAGTAACGGTCTCGCCGAGCGTGCCAAAAATTACCGAATGAACACCAGTGATATCAGCGGCACGGATACAAACGCCGCTGTTATTTATCAGAGTATGAGACCTCTTATTGTGTGTTCTTCCGGCTGCTGAAGAAGCTGCTGTATCCTCCGATTTCGGCATCCTTATCGGTGTCTTTCTGTAGTAGTGCTCGATAATTTTTCACGACCTTCTTGTAGGCATTAGCGTGTTCTTCGATTATCTCAGGCCGATAGTGCTTAAACCACGGAACCCCGAAAACGCGGCGGTTAATATCTTCGCAAACCCGTAGTGGTTCAATGTACTGCTCTATTTTTGCGGATTCGTCCCGCCCCTCCGAGGGGCGGGATTCGTCAAGGTAAGCAATCCGGGTCGGCCTGCCGTGTCCATAGACATCCATTGTCGTAAAAAGCGGGTGCAGGTGAAGTGGCTTATTGCAGCCGGGATTGCATATCGAACCTTCGGCAGTAACTGCCTCGCTGAATCTCGATAATGAAAGACCTCCAAGCTCCTCCGTAACATACTTAAAAAGTGGAAGGTACCAGCCGCCCTTGGTAGTATTGCTGCCCTTTGGAGGTCGCATCGGCCTGATTCCCGCACTGTCATCGAGAAGGTCACAGAAGTAATTCATTGCCTTGTCGATTTCCGCCATTTGCTGGGGATATAGTTCCAGCTGTACCAGTCCGAAAGCGGAGCTTAGCTGGTGCATACGATGCTTGAAGCCGCCGCAGGGCAGTCCTACAAAAGGTTTAAGCTCTTTTAGGGTAATCTCATCATGACGTATATAGTGGCCGAACAAAAGGGCGCGTTCATAAACTCTTCGGTCGTCGGTAAATAATATGCCTGCCTCGCCGACGGCCAGGGATTTGCCGGTCATCAGCGAAAAAGCCGCGGCTTCGCCGAATGTGCCGATTTCTTTGCCCTTGTATAAAGCGCCGTGAGCATGTGAGCAATCTTCGAGGATTTTGAGATTGCCCCTGGTGGCGACTTCCATAATGGCATCCATATCGGCAGGCATACCGGCATAATGCACTACTATAATGGCTTTCGTTCGTGGAGTGATTCGGTGTTCAATATCTTTAGGGTCAATGCAGATAGTATCAGGGTCAACGTCGGCAAAAACAGGCGTGGCGCCGAGCGTATAGGCCGGTGCGGCTGTAGCCCAATAAGTGAGACTCGGCGCTATGACTTCATCGCCGACGCCGATACCCAGACCGTACATAGCACCTAAGATTGCAGCGGTTCCATTATTGTAGGCCAGGCCGAATTTTCTACCAAGCATTCGGGCATACTTTTTCTCAAACTCTTTCGTTATTTCAAAGCCGGACATCTGACCGGCCCGTAGCACTTTCAAGACCGCCTGCTCATGCCGGTCGGTAACAATAGGCCATTTGAACATATCCTCCTGTTCCGACTTCACTACCTTTTCACCACCCAATAGTGCTAACTTGTTTTTAGTTTCTCCCATTTGTGCCATATCGGCTGGCTCTCCTGTTTAAATTTTGTGAGCATTTTACTGCCGTGCTAACTCGAGCGCCTTGGTCGTAATGTAGTACTTCGCTATCATATTGGGAACCTCCCACTCGGGCAGTCGGCCTTTTGCCAGGTACTGCAGATACCTTTCTGTAACGTTTCGGAAGTGAGCTTCGTGCCCGATTCGGTGCTCATCGGGTATCAGCACCTGCCAGCGGTTTGCCTGTTGTTTCAGTACCAATCCGGGATACTCACTTTGCAGTTCGGCGAGAGCTTTTTTCAGGGATGCCGCCAGCTCCTCGGCACTGGCGCCTGGGGCCGGCTCCACGTAAAGCTCCGGCTGATAGTTCTGTTCTTTACCCTGCCGGATGATTACGCTGGCTCTGGTGCCCCTGAACAACGAATGATGTGTGTCTCCACCGCCTTGCGGTGCCTCGAAATTCCAGGTAACCGCTAACTTCACGTGCACCCCTTTCATTGTGTAAATCATCTGGCCATTGGCGTAATAGGGCAGAACTCCCTCGCTATTTAACTTGTTTTTTAGAAAATCAGGGAAATCCGGCGCTCCTGTTACTTTTTCATACTGCTGTTGTGTGAGCATTGTTGGCCAGCGCCGGGCCTTTTTCATCACGATGTCCTTTTGGTAATCGATTGGCTCATCCGGAAAGCACGTCCACATCACCAGGTCTATCAGGTGTGTTGTTACGTCCACCAGCCCCTCGCCCTGCTGGGTGGTATCAAAATACCAGGTCGGTCGTCTGATAGGTGTGCCGGAGACGTATTTGAAGAAATGGTGGACACTTTCTTTTACAACCGCCGGCTCATCAACAGAGCCTTTTTGCAGTTGTCCGAATACGTCTTTATCAAGCACCAGCATTTTCTGTAAGATGCAGAGGATATTGAAACGTTCGGTCATAATATCGTACAGCAATACGCCGTTTTTCTCCGCTGTGGTAAAGGCCTGCTCCAGGAGCTTGAAGCCCTCTGCATCAATGCACATCGGCTTGTCGGAAAAAACGTTCAGGCCGGCATCGACGGCGGACTTGATGTACTGCGTTTTTTTCTGGTTATTGCCGGATATAACAACGACATTGCCCGGCTTTTCAGCTAACATCTTTTCGAGGTAGTCATCCCCGGTATATACTCTTTCCTGCCAACTGGTGGGATTCTCCGGTCGGGTGTTGAAACTCTCGATGCGCTTCAGATATTCCTGCACCTCAGGCCCGGCCGGGGCATAGACATAGACGGTGGAGGCAATTTGGTCGTACATGCTTTTTTGTACCAGAGCCGCATGATAGTGTCCCGGATTGAGAATCATAAGCTTAACTTTACCGCCGGCAGCGACATCTTCGATTTCCCCTTCCTCTTTTTCGGCGCAGGAGAACAACATTGTCGATAGGCAAAGTGTCAATATAAACAAAACGAATTTCCGCACCATAACGAAACTCCTTTTATAGTAGTGAGAGGTAATTGGTGAGTGGAAAACCAATTAACCAATTAACCATTTAACCGATTATCCAGTAAACCGCACCAACCAGTACAGCCACACCAGCCCACGCAGCAAGGAAGCCGAAAATACCAATCATCGTGGGCCTGGGTATTTCAAAATCAGGGTGGTCGATGAGCGTTTTTCGCTCGGCTGGTTTAATACCCGCTGGAAGCGTAAATGGCTCTGTCTCAGGCTCATCAGGGCCGATAGGCGTCCGCAAACAGGCATAAAACCGGTCCAGGTTTGCTGCCGGAACCCTCTTTGTCAACAAGCTGACTACGACCAGAACGGCAAAGCCTGCACTCAAATAAATAATCATCTGCCAGGGCAGATAGAGCTTGTTTTCCCACAGCATAAAGGCCGGCAGCTTGTCGGCCAGGTGTTCATTGAAATCCCAGACAACATAGTTGCCAAAAGCAATTCTACTGGTGAAAAGCAGTGCACCGAAGCTGGTCAGGGTTGCGGCCCAGGCGCCGGCTACTGTAGTCCGCCGCCAGAAAAGCCCGGCCCAGAACGCAATTCCCATCATAGCAGATACCATCCAGAAGATTTCCAGACCCTGTACGACGCTTTCCAGGCTGAATGCAAAAAGAATACCGCAAAACACTATCAGGGCAGAGGTGATTCTGCCAATGAGTGTATAGTGCTTATCAGATTTGCCGAGCACTAAGAACTTTTTATAGATATTTTCAGTAAACAGGGCCGAAGCGACCACCATAAGCGAATCACAGGTGCTCATAATAGAAGCGAGCATAGATGCAATGAATAATCCGATCAGCCCTGGGGCAATATTGGGCAAAAGGTCGCGCGCCATCTGGCCGTAAACAAGGTCCACATCTTCAAGATTAGCGTCAGCATAGATCGCTATCGCACACAAACCTGTCAGCATCCAGGCGATGGTGCATATCCGTTTGCCGAATATCCCCACTGTAACACCCATTCTTCCCTCCATTTCCGTTTTACCAGCCGCACAGTTTGCCATGGTCTCAGGCATAGTCACCCAGCCGACCAAAGCGTTAAAGGCAATAACCGCAATGAAAAAGAAGGTAATCTCGCCCGGGGCCACGAGGGAAAGCATAGCGGGGTCGGAGATTGACTCTCGCAGGCCGCTCATACCGCCGACTTTCACTAATGCGAACGGCAGAATGAGGAATGACAGAACGATAGTCAGCAATCCCTGTACAAAATTGGTTGCTATAGCCGCACTCAGTCCGCCGGCAACGCCGTAGATGACAAACATAACGGTCATCGCTATGATAGCAAGATTAGAGCTTATAGCTCCACCGGAGACCGCCGCGACCATTGCTCCTGAACCTTTCAGCATTACACCAATAGCGACTAAGAGTTGAAATATACCCATTGCTGCATACAGGCCGCCGACGCTGCGTCCATAACGAACCTCAAAATAATCTCCCGTTGTCACGGCCCGCATTCGGCGGAAGAACGGCGCGATTAACCAAAAGAAAGGCGTTACAAAAAGCCAGAGCCATTGATACCAGATACCGGAGGCGCCGGCCCGATAGGTCTTGGAGGCGACGCTGACCGCCTGGTCGGAATGGGTACCGGAGCCGAACATAAAGAATGCCATCATTACTTTTCCGAATTTGCGGTCGCCAATAAAAAAGGTGGCAGCGCTGTGGACCTTTTTTACCGCCCATAGGCCGATGAAAGTGATACCAACCAAATAGACGATAATGACTGCCCAGTCAATAAGTTTAAGACCCAACATTTATGTACCTCCCGTATCGATTATCGGGGACATTATAGAGTTTGAGAGACAACCCTGCAAGCCCCAGTGCCGTACCAATTGGCCTTCTTTAAACACCCACAAACACCGTGCTCTCGACTACGATAGCCAGAGCTCAATTGGTGCGACAGGGTGGCAGCCTCAAAGCCGAAGGCTTTGGGAATGGAGAATGAAGGAGAAGCCATCCCCAAGCTGCGCTTGGGGCTGCCACCCATTCCGGGCAGACTTCTAACGGGTTGGTGAGTGGTTAATTGGTTAATTGGTTAATTGACTACTCACCACTCACTACTCACCACTCACTACTCACCACTCACCACTCACTACTCACCAATTAACGTTCAATTATGTAAAAACAGATTTTTACCCGCGCCCCTGCCGCAGTCCAAAGGATGCCTTGCGGCAGGGCGGGGTTTACCGACTGCAGGCCGGTGACCGTAATTAAAATTTCTACAAAAGAGGTTAGAATTTAATTGAAGATTTGGTATTATAACAGAAAATGGTAAGAGATGCCGGCGACGCAGCCGGGCAACAACCTATAAAGAAAAATGAGGAGTACCAGGATGAACCGTCAAACCGTCAGAGTTCTGCATAGTAAATCGGTAATGTTAGTTTGGATAATGTTATTGTGTCTGACAGTCGCGGCTGACCTGACATACGTAAAGGCGGCTGAACTACCAGGCACTACGGCGAATCTTGAACAGGAGAAGTGGAAAGCCGGTATCGCTACAACCGTCATCACGCCGGAGCAGTCGATGTGGATGGCTGGGTACGCAGCGAGAACAAAACCTTCGGAGGGAAAGGTCCACGACCTGCGCGCCAAGGCGCTGGCACTGGAAGATGCTCAGGGCACAAGACTTGTAATCGTCACGGTCGATTTATTGGGCATTCCCCGCCCGTTACGCGACTGGCTGGAAAAACAAGTCAACCAGAGCTATAAACTGCCGCCGGAGCTCCTGCTGCTCAACGCCTCCCACACGCATTGCGGTCCGGTTGTAAAAGAGGTGGAGGATTCTATATATGGAGATTCCTTTTATGATCTAACACCGGAGCAGATTCAACGAAGCCGGCAGTACATGGAAACTTTGCAGCATAAACTTCTGGCGCTGGTCGGTCAGGCGATAGAGAAGCTCGCCCCGGCACGGCTGGCATACACACACGCCCGGGCGGGCTTTGCTATGAATAGACGATTAAAAACTGAACGGGGTTACCAAATCCAGCCGAACCCGGATGGTCCGGTTGACCATGATGTTCCCGTTCTCCGTGTTGATAGTCCGGACGGCAAGTTGCGAGCCGTGGTTTTCGGATATGCATGCCATAATACTACACTTAGTTTTTATCAATTCTGTGGTGACTATGCCGGCTTCGCCCAGTTATACCTGGAAGAAGCACACCCTGAGGTAACCGCCTTGTTTATAGCTGGCTGTGGCGGCGACCAGAATCCATATCCCCGTGGTACGCTGGACTTGGCACAGCAGCATGGGCGTGCGCTGGCCAATGGGGTCGAAGCGGCACTTCTCTGGCGAGCATCGCCCATTCGGGGACCGATTCGGTCGGTCCTGGAAACCGTTACTCTCGAGTTTGCCGAACCGCCAAGCCGTCAGCAGCTCCGGCAGCAAGCGCAGTCCAGTGATAAGTATGAACGCCGGCATGCAGAAGTGCTGTTGAAGGAGCTGGAGCAAAAAGGCAAAATTCGCACAGAGTATCCATATTTAGTGCAAGTTATTCAATTCGATGATGATTTGACTATGATAGCGTTGGCCGGCGAAGTGGTGGTTGACTATTCGTTGCGTTTGAAAGCTGAGCTGGTCGGCACGACGGTTTGGGTGGCCGGCTACTCGAACGATGTTTTCGGTTATTTACCTTCACTTCGCGTCTTGCAGGAAGGCGGCTACGAAGGCGGCGGCGCAATGCGATACACCAATCTGCCCGGACCGTTTGCACCTTCCGTTGAGAAGCGGGTTGTCGATAAGGTACACCAGTTAGTTAACAAAGTGCGAGCAGCAAAGAGTAAATGAAGTTAGTGCTCTGTCAAGGCTCAAATGATAGTTTGTCATTCCCGCGAAAGCGGGAATCCAGACTTATTGGATGGTGCTGGATTCCGCATCAAGTGCGGAATGACAGCCCTCAAAGCATGCTTGACAAAGCATTAGGATGATTTAGGTTGTGTGTGCCGGCGGATATGTTACTTTGTCTGGTTGATGAGGTCCAAAGCCTCCCTTATCATAATTTCTCCGGCCCCTTTTGCCAGATTGGTTCCCGAAACTGGTTCATATCCTCCTTCTTCGTATGCCTGGCTGTGGCAGACATAGCCGATTGTGTCATTGCTGAGCGAAATAACAAAAAGTTTTTCCACGCCCGCTCTTCTTTTAATCTCCAGACCAACTTCTACTAAAATTTCTCCGGGCAATCCTAAAATATAAATATCACCAAGTCTTAAGACTTGTATCTCGGTAGTGATGTAGTTTTTTTCGTCAACATCCTTCCCGCCGCCCCGACTCGCGTCGGGAGACGCGGGGGCTGGGGATTTATTCGATGAGGAAGCTGTCTTTGTGGGAAATCTAATCTCCTTTTTGAGCGCATTTAAGGTAACATCGCCTACGGTAGAAACGAGCTGAAGTCTTCTAAGCGATTCGCCCCCCAAGGCCTTACCGATTTGCTGACGAGGCTTTACGCCTCTCTGAATTGGAACTGTATTCCCCGCCAGTCCGAGAGCAAAAAGACAAACCCCTCCTTCTATCTGTTCCACAACTCCCGTTGTATATGCGGGATAATCAGCCGATATCGTCGTACTCAAATATGGATATATACAAACAGGATGACAGCCAAAATTGACAAGGGAGCCGACAATTTCACCGTTCATATCTTCGACCCTGAGCACGCAAACCTCAGGGTCGATAGGGCCAAAATCCAATTCAGCCTCCTCATCCGGCAGAGTGAATGTTACTTTTACGTTACCTTTGGCGTCTGTCTCTATTTTCTTAGTTGCGGTAACTTCCGGCGGAAGGGTAAAAGCCATTCTCACCGAACCATCAGCGAGTTTTGGCCTTCGATTATATACTATTTCAGGAATCTGCCCTTTTGCCGCACCTATCTTAACTTGGGACCCCGCCTTGCGGGAAGTCGAGCCCGCCTTGCGGGAACTCTCCTGCATATTTTTGTAGGCAATCATTACCGAGCTTGCCGTCTTTCTTATCAGCGTCTGGAGGTAGGATTGGTCAATCTCGGAGGGGGGAACCTTTTGCTCCGGCCTAAGCTTACTTCTGGTAAAAACTTCCGGCCCGGAATGTGTGTGAGTGGCACAGATGAGAACATTCTGTTCGGGGATGCCGATTTTCTCTTTAATAATCTCTCGTATCGGATTGGTAATCTCTTCCAGAGGTGAATACAATAAATCTACAGAGACGATTGCTATAGTCGTGCGCCCGTCATTAAGAACAAGTGCTTTGGCATAGAGCTCATCGATAATGTCATCACTCGGCTTACCTGCCGAGCCGATAAGCGGAATCCCTAATGGAGGTGTGATATTTACCTTCGCACAACCTCCTTTGAGCATGGCCTGACCGGCAGGGCTCGTCTCGGCGCCGGCTTGTGCCGTAGCCGGGCAGAATATGTGTACGATTAACAAAACAACCGAAACTAACATAATCGATCTTAATGCAATGTATTTTCTCATGACTACTAATCCTCGCATCTGTTTACATCAGAGTATTCTAACGCAGTCTCCGGCTGCAAGCCAGTCCAATCCCCCGTTCAAAATTTTACTTGACTGAATTTTGTCCTTTCCATTTTCACGGATAATACGTGACTAACAACCAGAATCGTAGGGTGGGACCTGCCCTGAGCGCAGTCGAAGGGTTGCCCCACCACTATTCAATCAGCCCCCACTGTGGCAATACGATTTATTAAGTTGTTGACAAACAGACTCACCTTTTGTAGGTTAAACTTCACAGATGCCGTCCTGAATTAGCCGAAGCCCTGCCTGCCCTCCGTAGCTTTAGCGAAGGGGGGAGCAGAGCCGAAGGGCCAATCGAAGGATTGACGCATCTGTTGGGAGATCCCTACACGAGATACGAAAGGACCTCAATCAAAGGGAGAAATAAGTGATGTGTGCCCGGATTTCCAAGAAAGATTGAAATGCCGAACAGTTGGTTATTGCCATTTAAGGGACGACAATACTGAGGAGAGTGGGACCAAAACTTCCTCTGGAGTTACAAGTTTGTATATATCATGGATAATCACAGGGCCGCACTATGGTGTTGGCTACGGCATCTTGAGGAACATAGTAAATATGATTTATTCCACATCGACAGGCATTACGATACGCTTTCCAGCCCAAATAATGATTTGCTATCCCAACTCCCTGACTTGAAGGAAATCAGTATCAGTGATTACTTGGCAATCGAGCAGAAAACCGCAAGCGGAGCTTTCCCACTAATTCGTTGGGACAACTATCTGAGCATATTCTTTGAGTTGTACGGCAAGCAGGTTGAACAGTACATATTTGCGACGCACGAGGAGGGTAATGAGCCCAAGTGGGAAAATTGGTTAAGAGATGCCGTATGGGATATTCCGGATATTCTGGAGTGTCGGTTGTCGGGAAGCAAGAATAAGTGGATTCTTAATATATACTTGGACTATTTCTTCTACGGCAGTGAGAACTACAAAAGGATGTTGAGCGACGAGTACGCCCAAGCAGTCTTTGAAGTCATTCACAAAAAGTATCAAGACGAAACCATCAGAGTTCTTACAATAGCTTTCAGCCCGGAATACTGCGGCGGCTGGAAACCTGCCGAGCATCTTTGCCAAAATCTTTGTGCCATCATGGGTTTGGAATTTTCTTTGTTGTAATGCGTCACGACGGGTGGCAGCCACTGAGCGAATGTAGTGAGCGAAGTGGATGGTTTTTCTCGACATCTGATAATGTAAAGTTTACGGATTCCGTCCTGAATTAGCCAAAACCCTGCTCGACCTCCGACTTGTCCGTCGTATCTTTAGCGAAGGTGGGAGCCTGCCAAAGGGACAGATTTCGAGAATCGAAAATCAAGCATCCAGTATCCAACTTTAGCTCACTTCCTGCCGAGCCGGAGCTCAGGCACGGCTGGTAGGCACTTTAGTTCACTCCTCACTATCGAGAATCCAGAATACAGTGCCGAGTCTCGGACATTTTTTTCAAATCTACTTGAAATCAAACTCGAAATTTGGTATAATACCGCTATGTTCGCCTGCCCCTTAGGGGCCAGCAGGCAAACACATATCGCCAGCAGGCGAAGATGAC
>JBAQFY010000258.1:0-1603 GCA_049287505.1 Sedimentisphaerales bacterium
CCGGTCGGCCAGGCAACCGCAAAAAAAGGCTCGTGGAAGCCTCCCTTCGCCATAGCCTGCGCTCCCAGTCCGTATCCCCTGCGCAGAAAAACTGTAAAGAAAGGTACCGTCAAATGCGAGCCGACCACAAACATACGGCAAACGTGGCGGACCTGAGCGCGGCGTTCAATCTCCGGCCCCACCATGAATCCCGGAGTATCCACCAGAGACACCATCGGCAAACCATGCGCATTACAAAGCTGCATGAGGCGAGCTGCCTTGTCAGCGCCTTCCGCTTCAATGGCCCCGGCCTGGTGCTGGCAGTTATTGGCTATAACGCCAAAAGGTTTGCCCTCGATGCGTATAAGACCCGTAATCATCTCCTGGCCGAATTTGGGTCTCAACTCAAGAAACGAGTCCGTATCGGCTATCGTTTTTATAATAGCCCGTACGTCATAAACGTATCTTCGCTGCTCCGGAATCATGTTGCGAAGAAGGCGCTGGTCGGCGGCCTCCCATTGGGAAATCGCCCCCTGAAAATAGGAAAGGTATTTCCTGGCGACTGTAACCGCTTCTGCGTCGTCAGCCACGGCAATGTCCACAACGCCATTGTTCGTTTGCACATTCATAGGCCCGATATCCTCCGGCCTGAAAACCCCGAGTCCCCCGCCTTCAATCATAACCGGGCCGGCCATCCCGATGTTGGCATTCTGGGCAGCAATAATCACATCACAACATCCCAGCAAGACAGCGTTGCCGGCAAAACATCGTCCCGATACGATGCCTACGACCGGGACTTTTCCGCTCAATTTGGCAAACATGGCAAAGGTCGCCAAGTCCAGACCCGCCACCACGACACCATCCGCATCTACGTCACCCGGCCTCCCACCACCGCCTTCGGCAAAAAGGACCACGGGCAGACGTTGCTCGTGAGCCAATCTCAGCATACGGTCCTTTTTCTTGTGACCGAAAAATCCCTGGGTACCGGCCAGAACAGTATAATCGTAGGCTATTATCATGCAGCGGGCCTTGTCTTCTCCGAACAACGACCCGTTGACCTGTCCGATGCCGGCAACCACCCCATCGGCCGGGGTCCTGCTCGTGAGGTCCTCCATGGTTCGACGTTGGCGCTGGGCGGCCACCGCCAGGGCACCTTATTCGATAAAGTGCCCGTCGCAGAGGTCTTTTATGTTTTCACGAACCGTGCGCTGGTTTGTCTCCCGCCGTCGCGCCACCGCCTCGGGGCGTCGCTCGTCAAGGCCCCGAGAATGTCTCTCCATCACCTCCTTAAGGTCAGCACGCATCGGCTCCTGGTCAACTTGTCTATCCCTCGACTTAGAGTTCTTTCCTGCCTTCACTTCGCCTTTGATCTTAGATTTTTTCATGTGCGGCATCCTCCTCTATGTCGTAACTATAGCTGTTGGCAAAAAGAATTATAACAAGGACAGAGAAATTCTTCTGTCCGTCCCGCAGCAGAGCTAATCTCTCGAGAAAGCCGTTAAGAAGTTTTCTGGACGACATTCGGCATATTATCCATATGTTTTCTGAGCGGTGCCGGGATGTCCTGAATCCGTCGGGGACACCATACCAATTAGACCTACTACAAATCAGGTATTATGTCCCC
>JBAQFY010000259.1:0-2363 GCA_049287505.1 Sedimentisphaerales bacterium
GCAGGGGAAGGAACTGTATCTCAGTGGGGCTCTCGCTGGAGAGAAGGTGGGACTAAAGGAGATAGACGATGGAATATGGAAAATTTACTTTAGCTTCTATCCGGTGGCCATTCTGGATGAAAGAACATTTAGGATTGCCTCATGCTAAAAGTGTAACCTATGTGTCCGGATAAAAGTGTTACCTATGTCGGGATTGTACAGGGTTACTTCCGTAGTCTTCATAACTCCCCTACCCCCTCTTATCTTAAAGGGGAACAGGTGGGGATGAACCCCGCCACTACATTTCCGCGTCAAATCCGAAATTTCAAGCACGAAATCCTAAACAAATCCGAATCCATAAATTCGAAATCCAAAACGGTTTTGAACATTTGAGATTCGAAATTCGGGCTTGTTTAGGGTTTCGGATTTAGAATTTGGGAATTGTGTCGGGGCGGGTCTCGTACCGGCCCAGGTCATCCCCACCCCTGCACGAGGCTGAAGCCTCGCACTACACGTTCACACTCATTCATGTAGTGCGACCCTTCAGGGTCGCGCGGTAGTCCCAGCCGGGCGGGGATAAAGCCCGCCACTACACTCGAAATCCTAAATCCCAGACGTTTCGAGCATTCATATTTTGTTGAGAGGAATTAAAACTTCCTTTCTCTTGTTTAGTATTTAGGATCTAGTGCTTAGGATTTGTCTCCCGTAGGGGCGGGTCTTGTGCCCGCCCGCAGGTCATCGCCAGTGAGGCGGAGATGAACTCCGCCACTACAAATATTAACTGAGCAGCCAAGAAAATGGAGGACTTGTCTGGCTGGTTTAAGTGCCGAAATTGAGTATGGCTTCCTCCAAACTGATGTCACCCGTATAGAGAGCTTTGCCTATGATGGCTCCCTCTGCCCCGAGCTCCTTGATTCTCCGCAAATGTTCCAGCCTGGAAATCCCTCCGGCCACAATGACGGGGACGTTTGTTCCAGCGATCAGTCGCTCTATCATATCGAAGTTGGGCCCGGTAAGGGTGCCGTCCCTTTTTATGTCTGTATAAATGAATCGCCTCACACCCGCATCAGCCATCTCTCGGCTTAAGTGCAGAACCTCAACAAGCGTGTCCTTCTGCCAGCCGTGAACGGCTATCTTGCCATCCCGGGCATCAAGGCTAACTGCAACAGCCTCGCCAAATCGCTGGCATAGCTTCTTTACCAGTTCCCTGTCCTCTATGGCCGCGGTGCCCAGAACCAACCGGCTTACTCCCTGACGTAGCAATTTCTCTGCCACCTTTTCCTGCCTGATACCGCCCCCTAGTTCTATCGACAGGCCGGTCTCCTTTATTATCTCCTCAGCCACGTCCATGTTTTTGGGCTCCCCGACAACCGCCCCGTCCAAGTCGACAAGATGCAGCCAGCGTGCCCCCTGGGAGTACCAGGTCAAGGCTGCTGTCACAGGGTCCTCGTCAAAAACGGTTTCCTGGTTATAATCGCCCTGATATAGCCTGACACACCTGCCGCCCCTGATGTCAATGGCCGGAATTATCTCCATCTTTGACTCGACTGTTTCTGTTTTGCCGCAAGGTTGTGTGTAGGTACCAAACTGCGCTGGGCAATGGACTTTTGCCGTATCATACAATACCCTGTACAACCCATACAAGCTGAGGAAGACACACCTGGCTCCAACCATTCCGAACAATCAATACAGAAATTCAAAAACTTAAGGTCAAAATCAGAATGACAACTAAAAATGCAAAACTTCTTGGTCCTTTGCCCTGTCGTTTTGCACTTCTATTCTTGCACTCTGACCGGATTTGAAGTGTAGTGGCGGGGTTCATCCCCGCCTCTCTGGGGGCTATTGGGCATCCAGACTTGAAAGAGCTTATTCAGTAGCACTCCTTTGTTATTCTAAACCCTTGGCGTTCTGTCATTCTGAGCGGAGCGAAGAATCTTACGCGGCTCACGATCAACTCCACGAAGAATCTCTGAGATTCTTCGTCGTCCCGATGCACCGGTACTCCTCAGAATGACATTGCTAAACGCTGCGTTTCGAAGGGCGGTTGACACTGCGGAGGGCGTGATATAGCATAACCAGGATTCTGGGAAGACCATTACCCTTGACAAAGTGAAACCGCGCCTGGCTGAAACGCAGGGGCAAGATGATTGAGACACAAGGGATAGAAGCTTTCTTAGACGCGAAATTCCGACTTCCCGTAGTTGAAGGTGAAGACAAGGTCTGTTCCCTTGAAGAAGCTATAAGAAGGCACGTCAAGAAAGGAATGTCCATCAGTTTTGCCGGCAGAGGCGGAGCTCTGTTCAACCAGCTTATAAGGGAGTTCTGGGACAAGAACCCCGAGTTCATCATCATCAATAACGGCATCACTGCAACCGTGCTGGCTC
>JBAQFY010000260.1:0-10679 GCA_049287505.1 Sedimentisphaerales bacterium
AATCCGGACAGGTCAAGAACGCCATATTGGCTCGGCAACTGGATGTGCTGTACAACAGTTATCTTGAGACCCAGATAGAGCCGGAGCTGCTGAAAAAAATCGTCGATTTGGGCACGGAAATCGAAAAAAACTTCAGCACCTTTCGCGGCACTATAAATGGAGAAAAAGTTACTGACAACGATATCAAGGAAATTCTAAAAACAGAAACAAATTCTCGTAAAAGAGAACAGGCCTGGCTGGCCGGCAAGCAGGTCGGCGCCGTCGTTGCAGATGATATCATCCAACTGGTCAAGCTGCGAAACCAGGCGGCTCAAAAGCTCGGCTTCGACAATTATCATACCCTTTCTCTGGCCACTGCCGAGCAGGATGTAAATGAGCTGGACCGGATTTTCGAGGAGCTGTACGAGCTGACCAATGAGCCTTTTGCTAAATTGAAAGCCGACCTGGACAGCATATTGGCGGCTAAATACGACGTGGCCGTGACGGAGCTTATGCCCTGGCATTATCACGACCCGTTCTTCCAGGAAACCCCGATGGTATATGACCTGGATTTGGATGTGTATTACGAAAATAAAAATGTCAAGGAATTAGCAACCAGATTCTACGCTGGTATTGGGTTGCCGGTTGAGTCCATCCTTGCCAGCAGCGACCTTTATGAGCGCGAAGGCAAAAATCCGCACGCTTTTTGTACGGACATTGACCGGGAAGGTGACGTGCGCATTCTGTGTAATCTAAAAAATAACGAGTCCTGGATGGAGACTATTTTGCACGAATTGGGCCACGCTGTTTACGATAAATATCACGACCGGCAAGTGCCCTTTTTGCTAAGAAGGCCGGCGCACATTTTTACAACAGAAGCCATTGCTATGTTCTTTGGCCGACTGAGCCGTAATCCCGCCTGGATGCAGCAAATATTAGAACTGTCCGATGAACAACGCATGGAAATCGAGAAAGTAAGCGGTAAGTACGCACAGCTCAAACAGCTTATTTTCGCCCGTTGGGATATGGTGATGTACAATTTTGAAAAGCAGCTTTATGAAAATCCCGACCAGGACCTGAACTCGCTTTGGTGGCAGATGGTTGAGAAATACCAGCTCGTCAATAAGCCGCAGGGCCGTAATGAGCCGGATTGGGCCGCAAAAATTCATTTTACCATTGCCCCCTGTTACTACCATAATTATATGTTAGGTGAATTGTTGGCATCTCAGTTACATCACCATATAGTGCACGAAATTCTAAAGCTTAAGTCGGACGAAAATGTAAGTTATGTTGGCCGGAAAGAGGTCGGTGATTTTCTGGCTAAGAATGTTTTTGAAGCCGGGGCGGTTTATCATTGGAACAAGATGATTAAGCGGGCCACCGGACAGCCGTTAACACCGAAATACTTTGTCGCTGAGTTTGTAAAATAATAGCTGAAATTTAAGAAACCTATATAGTGCTCTGTCAAGGTTCAAATGATGGTTTGTCATTCCCGCGAAGTACGTGTTTAGCCATGTGTGGCTTAAATGACCATCCCCAAGCTTGGACTCCGCTTTGCTGGAGTCCTGCGCTTGAGGCTGCCACACATTCTTTAATAATTTTACTGGGTGGCAGCCTCAAAGCCAAAGGCTTTGGGGATGCTTTTTCCCTGGCTAAACACATACCCCGCGAAAGCGGGAATCCAGACTTATTGATGGGACTGGACTCCGCATCAAAGCCTGCCCTGAGCAAATAAAAGCCTGCCCTGAGCGTAGCCGAAGGGCCGAATGGGTGCGGAATGACTGCCTTCAAAGCACGCTTGACAAAGCAATAGGTTATTATTTTAAAAGATAACCACCTACGAGTGAGCTAAAGTGACTTAAAGTAAAAAATAATCCATAACTTTAGGCACTTTTAACTTTAGGCACCTCAAAGAACGGAGTCAGTTATGAATTCAGAAGGACAGTCATTACCGGAAATTACGATTAAGGCGTTTGTTTTGGGTGTGGTGCTTTCGGTTGTGCTGGCGGCAGCAAACGCATATCTGGGCCTGTTTGCCGGAATGACGGTCTCGGCCTCGATACCGGCTGCAGTTGTCTCTATGGGCGTATTGAGACTGTTTCGGCGAAGCAACATCTTAGAGAATAATATTGTTCAGACGGCAGCCTCGGCGGGAGAGTCACTCGCCGCCGGCGTCATTTTCACTCTGCCTGCACTGGTTATCATGGGCTATTGGGATGGCTTTGGCGGAAAGAATTTATGGTGGATTACAATCATCGCCGCGTTTGGGGGGCTGCTGGGCGTGCTGTTTACTATCCCGCTTCGACGTTCACTTATAGTTGGGGGCGAATTACAGTTCCCGGAAGGGATAGCTACGGCAAAGGTGCTTGAGACAGGCCAGGAGGGCGGTAAGGGCGTCTGGACAATTGCCCAGGCATCTCTTGTAGGCGGACTGTTTAAGGTCTGCGCAAAAGGCATCGGCCTTTGGCCCGAAGCCATCGAGGGAGCCAAAGGCATCGGCAGAACACTTATTTACGGTGGGTCGAACCTGAGTCCGGCACTGCTCTCGGTAGGTTATATTGTCGGGCTGAATATAGCCGTGCTAATCTTTTTAGGCGGCGTGGCCAACTGGTACATTGCCATTCCCATTTGTGCGGCGATGACCGAGGCGTCGGCGAAAGTGGGAGCTGTGGACCAGGCCTACGGGATATGGTCAACCCAGACGCGGTATATTGGTGTAGGGGCAATGCTCATCGGCGGCCTGTGGACCATTTTCAAGATGCGAAGCTCACTTGTCAGCGGAATCAGGAGCGGCCTGAAAGCATATCGCGCGATTGGCCAAGAGCTGACTCAAATCGAGAGAACCGAAAAAGACATGCCAATGAAATGGATACTTATACTGATTATCGGTTCGATCGTTCCGCTGTTTCTTGTTTATCAGGTCTTTGTTGCAAACATATTGGTCTCTCTGCCGATGGCGGTCGTGATGCTTATCGCGGGATTTTTATTCTCTGCGGTGGCCGCTTATATGGCGGGGCTTGTCGGCTCGTCAAACAATCCCATCTCCGGCATCACCATCGCCACCATTGTTGTATCCTCTCTTTTGCTGCTCGTGCTTATGGGCAAAGGTGCCGAAAACGGCCCCGCAGCGGCGATAATCATCGGCTCGGTCGTTTGTTGTGCCGCGGCTATTGCCGGTGACAATATGCAGGACCTAAAGGCCGGCAGGCTCGTCGGAGCAACTCCCTGGAAACAGCAGGTTATGCAAATCGTCGGCACACTGTCAGGGGCTGTAGTCATTGCACCGGTTTTAATACTCCTGCACAAAGCGTACGGTTTCAAGGGCCAGCCTGACCTGCCACCGGATAAAATGGCCGATGCCTTGTCGGCCGTCCAGGCCAATCTCATGGCCTCCGTCTCAAAGGGTGTTTTTCAGGGCCAGATGCCCTGGAAGTTCGCCTTTATTGGAATGGGGGTCGCCGCGGCTATTATTATCCTCGACCTTTTTCTCGAAGCTCGAAAAAGCTCTTTCCGCACGCCTGTGCTTGCCGTGGCGATTGGTTTCTATCTCCCCCTCGAACTGTCCGTGCCCATTTTTGCAGGCGGTATCATCCACTGGGTAGTTCGGAGTTTCCATAAGCGACGAAAAACCGGTCCCGAGCAAATCGAGAGGTCAAACCGTAACGGTCTGCTCTTTGCTTCCGGTCTTATTACCGGCGAAGCCCTGATGGGCATTCTCCTGGCTATCCCTATCGTTATCCTCAAGCAATATAAAATCGACCTGCCTATCATCAAACACTTCTTTGGCAGGACGATGCCCTTGGGTGGTTTGCTCGGTGCAGTGCTGCTGTTCGGCGTAGCGTGCTGGTTACTGTACAGCTCACTGAAAAGCGACTAATACTCCCGTAAGGGATGCCTTCTGGCAGGTTCACAAAAAACGTATGCGCTTCTCCAAAACAGAGCCGCCCCCGCTCTTGCTTTCGCAAGAAAACGCGACTGTAAAGGAGCGATATTTGCTTCTTCAGTTACACAATCCCGAAGAATCGGGATTGGGAGCACTTACTTTTTGTGATTAGTATAACCGCCAACAGCTAAAGAGAATCTTGTTTGGCGTTGTCGAAGCTAATATCTCCGCAGGATGCCTTACGGCGGAAACTGGAGGCTGGACGCACGAGCTTCGAGTTTCCAGGGCGAGCATCGATACGAGCCCCGTCCCGTCTTCGACGGGCGGGACAAGCATCGACAACCTTAAACGAAGAAGACAGGTAAGGGTGGGCTTTAGCCCACCGAAAATAACTCGCCTATTATTTGAGCTGCCTTTTGAGCACCGTTTACAGAGATTGGTGGATAATCTACTTCCTTGACAAGCCTGTCCGGCGGCCAGACGGGCTTGTCCTTAGGCGTCCCGTGAACTAAAGACAGGTAGGGTGGGCTTTAGCCCACCGAAAATAACGATTTAATTAAATTTTGGTGGGGCATCCATTCTCCGTAGCAGAGCTACTGCGAAGGACGAAAGCCTCACCCTACAATACTCCTTACCGAGGACTTACAACAGTTGACTTGAAATTGCGGATTTTATCGAGGCTTTCACTGAACTGTGCCTGAGCTTTTTCCAGATAGTCGTTTACTTCATCTATATAACCGTCTGCCGAGGCCGACCATACACGATTCAAATATCGTTCACCGGCGGCAAAGTGATTCATAACATCACCATAGGCGGCAAGGCCATAAACGTGGGCGATGGTCTGGCGGGCCTGGACAAAGGTATTTATGTCCTCAATGAATAACTGGTCGATGTGATGACGCACATCGTAAGTGTTGATGGACTGCTTCCGGGCGTTGAGCTGGGTGATGTTTTCTACGATGTGGGCAAGAGCAATCTCAATAGACTGCATATTCGAAGTGAGCTTTCCTTCGGATGTGATAATATGACGCTTGGCAAGGCGGACGAACGCAATGCCTGCGGCTCCAATTACAACGGCTATGACGAAATAGTGCCACTGGACCTGTTGTATGTCCACGACAGCAGCCAGAGAGCCGGCTAAGAAACCGGCAGTTATCAATATATATCCGAGAATTCTCATCTGAATGCCCTTTTGTTCTTACCAGCCGTGCCAGAGCCATTCGCCGCGTTGCCTTTCTCGCCAGTGCTCCGACACGGCGGGCGTCGCAACGGGCGGCTCGGCAGGTTAATAGACAAGGCCTAAGATAACTTTATATAAGGCGAAGCCTACTCCGACTAATGCTTCTCCCACGATAAGGCCTGCAGCGACAGGTATTCCAACCTCTTCGCTGAATCGCGGTCCTTTTCTCCAGTCCACGAAAATCCGCAGCAGCGTTCCGATGCTGTAGGTCAGCACGATGGCAAATGGCAGATAGAACCCCAGGCCGACGAGGATGCCCAGCCCGCCTACGCCACTGGCGCTGAGCAGGGCGCCGAGACCGGCACCGGCGATGTACTTATGCAGGGGGACATCTCCACCTAAGATACCCTGAATCGTGCTCGCTAAGGCCTGGCCCTGAGGTGCAGGCAGACGGTCACTGCCCAGGCAATATGCCTTGTGAAGCACGAATATCAGTGCCATTATCAGGATAGGCCCCAGCCAGGTGGCTAAGAACTGGCCGATCTGTTGTTTTCGGGGAGAGGCGCCTACGAGATAGCCGGTCTTCAGGTCTAACATCAGGTCGGTGGCCTGGGCCATTGCGACGCACGCAGCCGCTCCAACCATAATCGACGAGACCATCGATGCGGTATCGCCAAGCCCTTTGCTTATGACAATCAGGATAGTTACTGCGATAAGGGTCATTCCGCTAAGCGGCGACCAGTTTGTTCTGCCGATGCATTCAGATAAAATAACACCTGCGACCCATATCCAGGCGGTGCCCAACAGGGCCATCAGCCCTCCTCGAATGATGCCCATCTCCTTTACTGAGCTAATGGAAATGGCGAAAAGTAAAAGCGTCGCACCTGCGATGCCAATGTAAAGCAGGCGAATCGGCATCTCGTCCTTCGACAGGGCAGTTTTCATTTTGGCTGCATTGTGCATGCTGCGAACGGCACTGACGATAAGCGGCAGGGCCAGGACAATGCCGGCCAAAGCGCCGCCGATGAGCATACCAATACCCACCGGTCTGAATAAGCTCAATCTCATATAATCGGGCATCGTCTGTTCAAGTGTTGCAAGTCTCTGGGGCGTTGGCAGCAGGTTACTCGCCGCCAGAATCGGGCCTAAAATCCAGTAGCAGACGAAACCTCCGATGACGAAGTAAAAACCTCCCTTTCCTGATATAAAGCCGACCCCGACAGTCATCAGAGAGATGTACCAGACCCCGTTCATATATTCCGGCATTCCAATCAGCTTGCCCAGGTTCCAATACTCGAATCCGCTCAGTCCCTTCATTTGGCTCATATACTGGCTAAAGAAATATATCATACCACTTAGAGCCAAACCCGAAAGCAGCAGCAGGGCTTTGTGGACGCCGGCGCCGGGGGATTTTAGGATTGTGGCGACCGCCACACCGCCGGGATAGGTCAGCCGTTCAAAGTCTATCATCTGTTTGCGAAGCGGGATAATAAAGGCGATGCCCAAAATCCCGCCGGCAATGCACGCAAAGACCATCAAAACGGCGTTAAAGTCGGTTCGGCCTAAGATAAACAAGGCAGGGACAGTAAACATCATACCGGCTGATGCCCCGTTGACCGAGCTGGCGATGGTCTGGTTGATGTTGTTCTCGACGATACTGCTTCGGCCAAGGATGCCGCGCAGAATCCCGAATCCCAAAATAGCAGCCAGCTCCGAGCCCTCAATAGAAAAGCCGAGTATCAAACTGGCATAGCCGATGCTCAGCGCAATGAGTATCCCCAGACCATAGCCTACCAGCACTGCGGTCAGCGTAAGCTCCGGATAAGGTCCCCTGCGGATGGTTCTTTTTTCGCCGGCTTCTGTTTCTGCCATTATTAGCTATCCTTAGCAAATGTATAAAATATTACAGCAAAGAACCTTAATCCTACAACACTACTTGGATTTGTTCGATGACGATAACCTTTTGTTATATAAAGTGTTATGTCAATTATGTTAAATCCGAAATCCGAATATCGAAATCCGAAACAATTTCAAAACCTGTCCTGAGCAACGTCGAAGGATTCAAATTTTCAAATGTTCAATGACCCTTGTTTTGGTAATTTGAATTTCGGTCATTTAAATTTGTTTCGTGCTTAGGATTTCGAATTTCGGATTTACCTTCGTTTTTCGTTCTCCGGATTTTAAGGCCAAAACCATTTTTTTACTGTCAAATTGCGCTGTAGTATTAATCAATGGCCTTAATATCCGGCACTTTCTAATTGTGCGGCAGCATCGGCTCAGCCCGCTTGAGAAACTGTATTGGAACACCCCACGGGTCGCGCAACATAACTATTTGGTCTCCGGTAGGTGTAATGCTCACATCCTGTGCAATCGTCGCACCGGCGGCAACTAACTTCTTGGTAATTGCCTTGACGTCATCGACCATAAAGGCAATATGAAGTAAAAGCGGGTTCATTGATGGATAATCCGGCACCGCATCCGGCGGATTATTGTAAATCTCCAGCATCATATTGCCGCCGGCGTCGGAGATAAAACGCGCATTGACCGGAGACGGTCCTTTTCTGACAACCTTCATCCCTAAATTCTCACAATACCACTTGGCCATAGCCGCAGGGTCTTCGACATTGATTGCAACATGCTCAAGACGTATGCGGTTCGTACCTCCGGCAAAGGCAGAACGGTCATTCTTTGTTTTCGCTGACTCAGCGCCACAGCCGGCAATAATTAAAGCGGCGAACGCAAGAGGAACTATTAGTAAACTGTTTGTCCCCAATTTGCATATCATACTGCATCTCCTTTCCGCCCCAAATCTTTGAGGTCAAGTTAAATATTTATTTTTTCAGCTTCGGCCAAAATCAGAGCTTTCCACAGTGTTGTTCCATCGTATACGAAATAACGGAGAGGGCGGGATTCGAACCCGCGGTCCACATAAAGTGGACACGGCCTTACAAAGACCGCTCGATAAGCCACTCTGACACCTCTCCAATAGCATTTACTATTGACTATTTTTTATTTATTATGGGCTTCGAGTTTTTTCTTTCAATATAAGCTTTTGACTGCTCTAATTTTTTAACCAAATATATATAGCGGAAAAATGAGGCCTCTGCAATTATAATTAACCATAAGGACGGGGATTTATCAAAGAGCGATTTTTTTGGGAAAAAAATGAACCGCGTTGTAGTAGAGACAGACTAAGATAAATAGCGTGGATAGGTCGGTAGAACAGCTTGTAGATGAAGTATTGGTAATGGACTGCCAGAGCGGCAGCGTCAAGGCGCTGGAAATACTGGTCTCAAGATGGCAGAAACGCCTCTGGCGATACGCCTACAATCTGACCGGGGATTCCGAAATGGCGTGGGATATAACACAGGACAGTTGGCTCGGCATCATAAAAGGTTTGAGAAAATTGCACGACCCTGCAAATTTCAAGGCCTGGGCATATAGAATAACAACAAACAAATCAATCGACTGGATAAAAAAAACTAAAGCTGTAAAAAAGCTCAGTATCGAAAAGCTTCAAGACCCTCAGCACGAAGAAACAAAAGACACCGGCGTTAAAGAATTGCTGGAAAAATTAGACATAAGAAAACAGGTGGTTCTCAGCTTATATTACTTTGAGCAGCTTAGCGTCCCGGAGATAAGCTTGGCTCTAAAAATCCCAAAGGGGACCGTTAAATCACGACTGCACAGTGCAAGAAAAGAACTGAAAGAACTCTGGCAACAACATTTCGAATAAAGTTAAGGAGAAATAAAATGAACGACGAACAGCTCAAAAAAATTATTGAAGATACTTACGATGACGCAAAAGAAGACACACTGCGATCGATGTTAGGTGATTTTTACAACAGAAAAATGACCTCCATCATAATTCTCGTTTGGATAGATTTCCTCATCATTCTGGCCCTGGCTATTTTCAGCGGCATCAAATTCTTCAAGACCGACCAGACCGGTTCACAGATCATGTATGCAGCTATTTTTGTCTGCTGCACACAGTTCTTTGTTCTCATAAAGGTTTTTGGCGGCCAGATGATTGCCAGAAACAGCATCAAACGGGAAATAAAAAGGCTGGAGCTTCGCATCGCGGAATTATCTGAAAGGATAAAGAGTAAATAATCTACAAATTTTGGTATGTTAAATATATTTTAGGCACACTAATCATGAAAAACAGAATTCCGCACATTCTGGTCAGATTTTCAAAAAGAAGGCAATCCGCTGTTTACAAGATACTTACTTTTCTTGTAGGATTTGTTATTTTTATGATTCTTCTTCCAATAGTTTTCTTTCGTTTTGGTAAATTCTTAAACAGGTGGATTTCGATTCCCTCCACTCGTGAATTAGAGTTAATCCTCGCTGCTATTTCAGCAGCGATAGGTTTGCTAATTCTGCTTTGGTCTGTCTTAACACAGTTCATTGTCGGCCAGGGCGGCCCTGTTCCTGTTGCTCCCACGAAGGAACTTATCACAACCGGTCCTTATGCATACTGCCGAAATCCACTACAGCTTGGTGCCCTTTTTTATTATTTTGCCTTTGGAACTTTTCTGGGCAATCTAACCATCGGGCTGATATGTATTATGCTTGAAATTATCCTCCTTCTGGCTTATGTTAAAGGTATCGAGGAAAAAGAATTAGTCCTTCGATTTGGACAGGAGTATCTGGAATACAAAAAGAATACTCCATTTTTGATACCTAAAATCAAAAAGCTATAGATTACACATCGCTGACTTGAACGAGGCCGTGAAAAATAAATAACTAAAAACCTACCGTTTATTGAAAGGACTCACAAATGCGCGGATTGAAAATCTGTTTGTGGATAGCCGGTTTTGGGTGCCTGCTGTCGGTATTTGGAATGTTCTTACCAATGTCGGCGTTCGAATCCTTCGCCAAATTTTTTGGGCTCGAATCGCTTCCGGATTCACCGCTGTTAATGTATGCGGCTCGTCTGATGTCGGCCACGTATGCTGCGACGGGGATATTTTTTATAATCCTGGCCCTAAATCCTGTGAAATACGGAGTAATGGTACCGTTCTCTGGCCTGGCTGCGGTGTTCGTAGGTGTGGTCTGTGCGATAGCAGGACTGTTATCGGAAATGCCCTTTTGGTGGTTCATGGGTGATTCCTTGAGCTGTCTGGTGCTGGGCGTTCTCATACTTGTGTTCTGGCAGCAGGCCAAGCAGACCTCTGATTAAGAGCCTCTGTCAAAATGAAAATAATCTTGGTTTTCAGTGCTGATATGGCTTATTTTGAGTCTTTTTGTTAGAGCCTCTAAATTGATTGACAGGTTGCAAAGCGGCTGCTTTGAATAATCCGGTTCTTGTACGGTGTGTTCCGAAATTTCCTAATAATTGTAAAGGAGATAATGAAAATGGGATTTTTAGAAGATATGGATAAGCGGGTGAAAAAGTTGGGTATTATAGACTTAAAATTGGCTCAGGGTGCTGCTATGTTTGGGGCTCTTATCATAGCCAAACTAATACCTCAAATAATGGATTTAAGCATTTGGTGGTTCGTAGGACTATTAGTAATTGTACTGTCTAATGTTTATAAGATTATGTAAGGCGTTATGGGTTAACCAGTTAAAACAAACTTGAATTCAATCTATTACACATATGAACAAAGGCAGAAAACGATAATTTGGCCC